>NZ_JBICTU010000009.1:0-244704 GCF_043197795.1 Sphaerisporangium sp. NPDC049003 | reverse complement strand
TGAAGATGTGCAGGTGCTTGGAGTTCACCACGATCACCAGGAACACCAGCATGACACCGATGTGCAGCAGCAGACCGACCTTCTCCAGCACCTCGTTCGCGGTGTGACCGAGGGGGCGGAGCAGCGCCGCGGAGGCTTCGGACCCGAAGGCCCCGGCGCGGTAGGGGAAGTTGCCCGTGTTGATCGCCGCGCCGCGGAACAGGAACAGCGACCAGATCACGTTGAAGATCATGAACAGGATCAGCCACGCGCCGCCGAGGTGGGAGCCCGAGAACCGCGAGGCGCGGCCGAGCTTCTTCGGCGAGTTCGCGATGCGGATGGCCGCGAAGGACGCGAGGCCGAGGACGCACGCGATCGCGATGAGGTCCTGGAGGAACCCGAGGACGGGCCAGGTGCCGACGAGAGGGATGTGGAAGTCCGGCCTGCCGGTGACCGCCCCCTGTATCAGCGCCCCGTACGCCTCCAGGTAGACCGTCGCCAGGATCACGAAGGCCCAGAACACCAGGAAGTGGGCCACGCCCGACGGTGTCCACTTGAGCAGCTTCTTCTGGGCGAACACCTCAACGAGCTGCGCCTTGAGCTCGGCGCCGATGTTCTCCTTGGCGTATTGCACCCGCTCGGGGGCGGGCTGGCCGCTTGTGGCGAGGCTGTGGAGCCAGAGCACGCGGCGACCTGCGAGCGTGACCGCCACGGCGGTCATCACAAGCCCGATGATCGCTACAAGGAGCACGGGTCCTCCAAACTATGGCGTTGGCTGCCCAGCGTAGACACACCGGTCATCCACGGTTACGGCGAGACCATATCGAATAGTACCCGCCGGTAACTTAAAGTCGGACGCGGGACCTTCATGATTGGTCGGACCGATACTAGAACAATGCTCTGGGAAAAGCTCGCCCGGGGGCCGGTCAGTCGTCTCCGAGATAACGCTGGATGGTAGGAGCCAGGATCTCGACCAGTTCCTCGATCTCGACGGACGCCAGAGGCTCCAGGCGCAGCACGTACCGCATGAGGACGACGCCGAACATCTGCGCGAACGCGACCTGCATGCGGACCGCCGGGATGCCCAGCCCCTCGGCCACCCGGTTCATCACGGCCATGGTGAGGAACTCGCGGATCATCGCGACGATCTGCTCGTTCGTCATCGCGCTGCGCACCAGGGCGATGATCGGCTCGCGCGCCTGCGGATCGGCCGTCATCGTCAGCAGGAACCTGACCAGGCGCTCGCCGATCTCCTCGCGCGGCCCCTGGAGGATGAGGGGGATCATCTCCGCGGGGTTGACCGGCAACCGCAGCGCCGCGACGAAGATTCCCTCTTTGGTGTCGAAGTAGTGGTGGACCAGCGCCGGGTCGACCCCAGCCTCGCGGGCGATGCCCCGGATGGTCGCCTTGTCGAAGCCCTTCTCGGAGAAGATCTTGCGTGCCGCCGTGACGATCTCGCCTCGCGTGTCCGCCGACCCCGGACGCCGCCCCGGACGCCGCCTCTCGGTCGCCACCCCTCCGCCTTCCCCGTCGTCACCCCTGCTCAGGCGCCCGCCTTCCCCGTCGTCACCCCTGCTCAGGCGCCCGCCTTCCGCGCCGTCGCCACCCGCGCTCACCCGCCCGCCTTCCGCGCCGTGTGCGCTTCGCGAGCCACGCTCACCCGTCCGCCCTGGAGGCGACCGCGAGGTAGACCCGCATCGGCACCGTGAGCCGGCCGCCGGGGAAGACCCTCAGCAGTTCGGCGCGCTCGCGCTCGACGAGCCGGTCCGCGGCGGCGTCGTCCATGGCGGCGACGTAGGAGTGGGACCGCAGGTCGAGCAGGAAGTCGGCGACGCCCACGTCACGGGTCCAGTGGACCCAGGCCTCGCTGACGGTCAGCCCCGCCCGGGTCATCGCCGCCGCGACCGGAGGCACGCTCCAATCGGGCAGCGCGGGACCCTGGTAGCCGGGGCAGCTCCCGGCGAGCCGCACCTCGTAGGCCACCAGCCAGTCGGCGGAGCCCGCGCCCAGGTCGAGGGTGTTCCACCAGGCCGCGACGGCGCCGCCCGGGCGCACCACGCGGAGCGCCTCCTTGATCGACTCCTCGGGACGCAGCCAGTGCCACGCCTGCGCGTAGCAGACCAGGTCGGCCGACCCAGAGCGGAGCGGCAGCGCGTTGCCGTCGCCCACGACCGCGCGCGGCGAGTCCGTGCGGGCCACGAGCCGGGCCAGCATGCGCCGGCCGGGATCGACGGAGACGACCTGCGCCCCCCTGCCGAGCAGGCCCCGCGTCGAGATGCCCGTGCCCGCGCCCACGTCGGCAACGGTCGCCCCGGCCAGCGAGATGGAGGACAGGTCGGCGAGCGCGTCGTACAGGCCGTCGGGATATCCCGGCCTGGCCGCGTCGTAGGCCTCGGCGACGCGGTCGAACACCTCGTGGCTCATGGCGTCGATCGGATCATGTCGTCGAGGAGGCGGCGAAGTGCAGGCGGGCGAAGGCCAGGCCCTCGGCCAGGTCGTCGATGCGCTCGGTGCGCCCTGCGGCCTTGCGCGTGTTGATCTCCAGCACGATCAGGCCGCCGTACCCCGCTGTGGCCAGGCGTTCGAGGATGCGCGCGCAGGGCTGGCTCCCCCTGCCGGGCACCAGGTGCTCGTCCTTGTTGGTGGTGCCGACGCCGTCGGCCAGGTGCAGGTGGGCGAGCCGGTCACCGAGCTTCTCGGCCATTTCGAGGGCGTCGGAGCCCGAGACGGCCGTGTGCGACAGGTCGAGCGTGACCTGCGGGAAATCCTGGTCGACGGGATCCCACCCCGGCGAGTAGGGCACGACCTCGGCGCCGCGGGCGCGCAGGGGGAACATGTTCTCCACGGCGAAGGTCACGTCGGTCTCGTCGCGCATGCGGGCGAGCCCGGTCTCGAAGTCACGGGCGTAGTCTCGCTGCCAGCGGAAGGGCGGGTGGACCACGACGGTGCGCGCGCCGAGCCGCTCGGCCGCCTTCTGCGCCTTGACCAGCTTGGCCCAGGGGTCACGGCCCCACACCCGCTGGGTGACGAGGAGGCACGGGGCGTGCACGGCCAGCACCGGCAACTGGTAATGGTCGGAGAGCCGCTCCAGCACGTCGATGTCCTGGCTCACCGGATCGGCGCCGACCATGACCTCGACGCCGTCGTAACCGAGGCGCGCGGCCAGCTCGAAGGCGTCCGGAGTGCGCTCCGGATACACCGACGCGGTGGACAATGCGATCTTGGCGTTCGGGACTCGGATGACGTCGGTCACATCTGCCAGCCTAAGCCGGGTCACGGCCAGGTGGCGCTCCGCAACCCGGATGCAATGAAGATCACAATTGAACGGCCCGCATTCCGGCTGGTCTAGCGTGTTCTCATGGCGCGGATCGCTGACGGGGCCATCCCCAGTCCGAACATCTGGAACTCACCTCGTACCTACGAGCTGGAGAACCGCGCCGTCGACCCCGAGGGAGTCGTGGACGCGGCGATGTCCGCCATCCGGCCGTGGACCGGGGGCGTCGTCCTCGACATCGGCTGCGGCACCGGCTTCCACCTGCCCGCCTTCGCCACCACCGCGAGCAAGGTCGTCGGCGTCGAGCCGCACTCGGGTCTGGCCACGCTCGCCGCCGAGCGCTGCCGCGGGCTTCCCGGCGTCTCGGTCCGCACGGCCACAGCCCAGGCGCTGCCGGTCCCCGACGCCTCCGTGGACGTCGCGGTGGCCCGGTGGGCGTACTTCTTCGGCCCCGGGTGCGAGCCCGGCCTGCGCGAGCTGTCCAGGGTCGTACGGCGGGGCGGGGCCGCCTTCGTCGTCGACCTGGACGCGACCAGGGGCGCTTTCGGCGGCTGGTTCAGCCGCACCGTGCCGTCGTACTCCGCGGCGGCCGTGGAGGCGTTCTGGTCGCGCCAGGGATGGCGGCGCCAGGAGCTCGACCTGCGCATGGTCTTCTCGTCCAGGGCCGACCTGGAGGCGGTCCTGCGCATCGAGTTCGCCCCCGCCGTGGCCGAGGAGGCGATCGCGCGGACCCAGGGCCTCGATCTCGACTACCCCAACGTGCTGCGCTGGCGCCACTTCTGACCTTCGCGTATCTCCCGGGACGCGATGGCTTGACCTTGACGTTAACGTCAACGATTAGCGTTGAGCGCGTACCAGGGAGGGCCCATGCGGATCGGGGAGCTGGCCAGGCAAGCGGGAGTGAGCACTCGGGCGCTGCGCTACTACGAGCAGCAGGGACTGCTCCCGGCCCGAAGGACGGCCAACGGCTACAGGGAGTACGACGAGTCCGACCTGAAGCTGGTCACCGAGATCCGTTCCCTGCTCACCGTGGGGTTCACCCTCGACGACGCCCGTCCCTTCGTGGACTGCCTGCGAGCGGGCAACCACGCCGGAAACGCCTGCCCCGAGTCCGTCGAGGTCTACCGGCGCAAACTCGCCGAGATCGACGAGCAGATACGCACCCTGCTCGGCCGCAGGGCCGAGGTGGCCGCACAGCTCTCCGAGGCGTGCCCCGGATGCGTGCTCAGAACCGGAGGAACGACATGATCACACTGACCGACGAGAACTTCGACGAGCAGGTACTCAAGAGCGACAAGCCCGTCCTCGTGGACTTCTGGACCGAGTGGTGCCCACCCTGCCGCATGGTCGCGCCGATCCTGGAGGAGATCGCGAACGAGTACGACGGGCGCCTGACCGTGGCCAAGCTGAACGCCGACGACTTCCCGGAGATCGCCGCCCGTTACGGCGTGATGGGCTTCCCCACGCTGAACCTCTACCGGGACGGCGAGGTGGTCCGCCAGGTCATCGGCGCCAAGCCCAAGCGCCTGCTGCTCGCCGAGCTGGACGGCCATTTCTGATCTGCCCGGAGGCCCGTGAGAGCGAGTTTGTCGGCCCGGGCCGATAGCGTGCCCCGCATGACCAAGACGCAGAAGCTCGGTTACCGCTGTGCCGAGTGCGGGTGGCGGGCCGCCAAGTGGGTGGGCCGCTGCGGCGAGTGCCAGGCCTGGGGCACGGTCGACGAAGAGGGCGCGCGCGCCGGGGTCCACGTCGTCCAGGGGGGCGCTGTGTCCGCCCCCGCGCTGCCGATCAGCCAGGTCAAGGCCGAGTTCGCCCGAGCACGCACCACCGGCATCGGCGAGCTCGACCGGGTGCTCGGCGGCGGCCTGGTGCCCGGGGCCGTCGTTCTGCTGGCCGGCGAGCCGGGCATCGGCAAGTCCACGCTCCTGCTGGAGGCCGCCGCCAGCACGGCACGCCACGACACCGTGCTCTACGTCACAGGCGAGGAGTCCGCCGCCCAGGTGCGCATGCGGGCCGACCGCATCGGCGCCATCCAGGACCAGCTCTACCTGGCGGCGGAGACCGACCTCGCCGCGCTGGTCAGCCACGTCGAGAAGGTCCAGCCCCGGCTCCTCATCGTCGACTCGGTGCAGACCATCGGCTCCTCCGCCGCCTCGGGCGTCCCCGGCGGGGTCACGCAGGTGCGCGAGGTCACGGGCAACCTCGTCCGCCTGGCCAAGGAGCGCGGCATGTCCACCGTGCTGGTGGGCCACGTCACCAAGGACGGCTCGATCGCCGGGCCGCGAGTCCTTGAGCACCTCGTCGACGTGGTGCTCCACTTCGAGGGCGACCGCCACTCGCGGCTGCGCATGGTCAGGTCCATCAAGAACCGCTTCGGCCCCACCGAGGAGGTCGGCTGCTTCGACCTCAACGAGCGCGGCATCCAGGGGCTGCCCGACCCGAGCGGGCTGTTCGTCTCGCGGCGCTCCGAGCCGGTGCCGGGCACGTGCGTCACCGTCACGGTCGAGGGCACCCGTCCGCTCCCGGCCGAGGTGCAGGCCCTCGTCGGCCCCACGGAGGCGCAGCAGCCGCGCCGGTCCTCCTCCGGCCTCGACCCCTTCCGCGTGACGATGATCCTCGCCGTGCTTGAGCGCCGGTTGAACGCCCGGCTGAGCGGCTGCGACGTCTTCACCGCCACCGTGGGCGGCATCAGGCTCAACGACCCCGCCGTCGACCTCGCGGTGATGCTCGCGGTGGCCAGCGCGGCGGGCGACCGTCCCCTGCCGCCCGGCCTGATCGTGCTCGGCGAGGTCGGCCTGGCCGGGGAGCTGCGGCCGGTCAGAGACGTCAGGCGCCGGGTGGCCGAGGCCGCACGCCTGGGCTTCACCCACGCCCTGGTGCCCGCCGGGTCGCTCGACCAGGAGCCCTCCGCGCTCCCGAGCGCCGACGGGCGCGACGCGCTCCATCCGGTCCCCGTGACCAGCCCTCCCATCCGTACGACGAACTTTTCCCACGGTTTCGACGTCACAGAGGCAGAGAACGTCTGGGACGCGCTCACGCACGTCACCTGAGCACCGTCCGGGTCCGGTCACCGCTTCGCCGGTAAACTGGGCGACGTCAGCGACCAGCGGGGGCCATGTGGCACACACCAACAAGGGGATCGACGAGCGCCGAAGGTCCACTCTTGCCACGCTCGCTCCAGGCACCGAGCTGCGTGACGGCCTGGAGCGCATTCTGCGCGGGCACACCGGTGCCCTCATCGTGCTCGGCTATGACGAAACGGTCGAGGTCGTCTGCACGGGCGGCTTCCTGCTCGACGTGGAGTTCTCCGCGACCCGCCTGCGCGAGCTGGCCAAGATGGACGGCGCCATCGTGCTCAACCGCGCCGGCAACAAGATCGTGCGTGCGGCGGTCCACCTGGTCCCCGACTCCTCCATTCCCACCAACGAGTCGGGCACCCGGCACCGCACCGCCCAGCGGGTGGCGCGGCAGACCGGCTTTCCCGTCATCTCCATCAGCAAGTCCATGCGCATCATCGCCCTGTACCTCGACGGCGTCCGTTACGTCATGGAGGAGTCCGCGGCGATCCTGTCCAAGGCCAACCAGGCCCTGGCGACCCTGGAGCGCTACAAGATGCGCCTCGACGAGGTCTCCGGCACCCTGTCGGCCCTGGAGATCGAAGACCTGGTC
Source organism: Sphaerisporangium sp. NPDC049003 (assembly GCF_043197795.1). NCBI lineage: Bacteria > Bacillati > Actinomycetota > Actinomycetes > Streptosporangiales > Streptosporangiaceae > Sphaerisporangium > Sphaerisporangium sp. NPDC049003. The sequence goes on along the minus strand of NZ_JBICTU010000009.1, from coordinate 237,782 downwards.
ACGGTCCGTGACGTCGCCGCCGTGGTGCAGCGGCTCGAAATGGTCCGCCGCATCGCCGGCGAGATCGAGGGGTACGTCGTCGAGCTCGGCACCGACGGGCGCCTGCTCTCCCTGCAACTGGCCGAGCTGGTCGCGGGCGTCGAGGAGGACCGCGACCTGATCATGCGCGACTACCTCCCGGCCGGGACCGGACGCCGCCCGCTCAGGGTCTTCGAGTCGCTGGCGGAGCTCGACCGGCTGTCCCCCGGCGACCTGCTCGACCTCACGGCCGTCGCCCGCGTGCTCGGCCATGCGGGCTCCGAGGCCCTCGACGGGCCGGTGAGCCCCCGGGGGTTCCGTCTGCTGGCCAAGGTGCCCCGGCTCCCCGGCAGCGTCGTCGACCGCCTCGTGGACCATTTCGGGGGCCTGCAGAAGCTCCTGGCGGCCAGCACCGAGGACCTCCAGTCGGTGGGCGGCGTCGGCGAGTCGCGGGCGCGCAGCGTGCGCGAGGGCCTGTCGCGCCTCGCCGAGGCCTCCATCCTGGAGCGCTACGTCTGAGCACCTTCGAGTGCTCCATCCGAGCATCCTTGATGCGCTGCGCGTGAGCACCCTTGGAGCGCTATGTCCTGGCAGGCCCGCGTCAGCGTAGGTGGAAGATCACTTTCGGGCTCTTCAGCGACTCCAGCCGGGCCGTGGCGACGTAGGTGCCGTCGTGGGCCTTCGGACGGGCTGAGCGGCAGTCGGGCGCGGAGCGGTGACGGTCCCACTCGACCATGCGCACGTGGGGCACCCCACGCCGCAGACGCCGCACGTCGCGGCCTTCGCCGCTCACGCAGTCGGCCGTCGACCAGACGCGGTCGGACCCCGAGGTGATGCGGATCTCGACCGCGCGCGGCCCGACGTCGACCGTGCATTCGAGGCGGCCGATGTTGACGACGGTCAGCATGAATCTCGGAGCCCCCTTGCCCGAGTAGACCTCGGACGAGCCGCTCAGGCTGATGACCAGGTCGGGCTTCTGGCACGGGTCGCCGGGGCGGCGGGTGCGGGTCGGCAGGGGCGAGGGCGTGAGGATCACCGGGGGACGCGCGGAGGCCGGCGCCTTGGCCGTCGTGCTGGGGCTCGGAGTGGAGCTCGGCGAGACCACCGCGGGGCTCGCCCCGGGGCTCGGGTCCTTCGACCCCGCGACCGCGGGCCGCGCCGGCGAGCCCGACCCGAGGCCACCGGACGCGCTCGTGCAGGCCCATGCGACCACGGCCACCACGACCAGGGCGCCGGTGAGCACCGACACCCTGCGGCGCCAGTAGACGTCCGGCCCCTCTACGCCGACGTCACCACGGAACGTGTCCGGATCCATACTCACAGTATGGAGAGTTGTGGCCCGTCAAGGGTGTCGACCCGCCGATCAGCGGAGAACGTGCTGGTTGGGGAGGCATGACAGACCAGGGCAGAAGCGACGACCTTGACGTGTAACCCGAGCGCCGGAAAACTCCCGTCGACCCCCGCGACCCGTCCGCGAACTCCCGAGACCCGTCCGCGCCCCTCTCGCACGAACCCCGCGGCCCTCTCGCGCACCCGCAGCCTTCCCGCACGAACCCCGCGGCCCTCCCGCGCAGACCCGCAGTCCTCTCGCACGAACCCCGTGGCCCTCTCGCGCGGGCCTCGCGGTGCTCTCCTACGGGCCCACGGTGCCGTCCTTGGTGAGCGCCTCGCTGGTACCCGGCTCGCTTACCATCGACCGTATGACACGTGTGCTGGTCGTGGAGGACGACCCGGCCATCGGTTCCGAGCTGCTGGAGGCGCTCGGCGGCAACGGATACCAGGTGACCCTGGCGACCACCGGCGGCCAGGCGCTTGAGCGGGTGCGCGACGGCGCTCCCGACCTCGTCCTGCTCGACCTCGGGCTGCCCGACATCGACGGCGTGGCCGTATGCCGGCGCCTCCGGAGCGCCCTGCCCTCCACGGTGATCGTCGTGCTGACCGCCCGCACCCAGGAGTTCGAGGTCGTCGTCGCGCTGGACGCGGGCGCGGACGACTACCTCACCAAGCCATTCAGGCTGACCGAGTTGCTCGCCCGGCTGCGCGCGCACCTGCGCCGCCAGACGGCGCCGCCGGGAGAGCGCACCCTGTCCGTCGGGCTCCTGACCCTCGACCTCCCCGCCCGCCGCGCGTACGTCTCCGGCGAGGCACTGGCCCTGCGGCCCAAGGAGTTCGACCTGCTCGCGGCGCTGGCGTCCCGCGCGGGCGAGGTCGTGACGCGCGAGCAGCTGATGGACGACGTGTGGGACGCCAACTGGTTCGGGCCGACCAAGACCCTCGACGTGCACGTCTTCGCCCTGCGCCGCAAGCTGACCGAGCACGGCGAGGATCCCCAGCGCATCACGACCCTCCGGGGCCGCGGCTACCGCTACGAGATCGACGTATAGCCGGCCCGGCGGAGGCGGCGCGCGGGCTCGGGTGGGTCAGGCGACGGGCAGGAGCAGGCTGAACACCGGCGGCGAGAGCCGGCGAAGGACCAGCCGCCCGCCTTCCGCCTCGGCGAGCGACCGCGCCAGCGCCAGGCCGATGCCGTGTCCCTCCTCGTCCCCCGAGCGGCGCGCGAACACGTCGGCCCCCTCGGGGATCCCCGCCCCCTGATCGGCCACCTCGATCGCGACCCCGTCGCCGAGGTCGGCCACGTCCACGGTGATCTCGCCCTTCCCGTGCGCGACGGCGTTGTCCAGCAGCACCTGCAAGATCTGCCGGAGCGCCGCGGGCGACGCGGCGACGGCGGGCAGCTCGCCGGGCAGGTTCAGCGCCAGGGACCGCCCCTGCGCGGCCAGCCCTCCGTACCAGGTCTCCCGGACCTCTTCCAGGAGCGCCCCGACGTCCAGGCACCGGTCCTGCGCGCCGTGCTCGCGCGTGAGCCGTACGAGATCCTCGATGACCGTGCGCAGTTGCTCGCCCCGAGCGAGGGCCGTACGGATGGCGTCCTCACGCTGGGCGTCCGGGCGGGCCAAGGCGGACTCAAGCCCCAGGAGCATGCCGGTGAGGCGCGTACGGAGCTGATGGGAGACGTCGGCGCTGAAGGCGCGCTCGCGTTCGAGCACCTCGCCGAGCCGCTGGGCGGTCGATTCGAGGGCGAGGCCCGCGACGTCGGCCTCCCGCAGGTCCGAACGCGGGGCACGGATGGAGAAGTCACCCGCGCCGAGGGCCTGGGCCGCCCGCGTCAGGTGCTCCAGGGGCGCGGCCAGCCGTCTCGACGCGCGCAGGGCGAACGCGATCGCCAGGCTGACGACGATCACCGCCAGGCCCGCCATTAGCAGCCACGTGTCGTGTACCCGGTCCGCGACCTCGTCGTACGGCGTGGCCACCCGCACCACGCCCCCGCGCCCCTCGTCGGAGGGGATCGGGGCGGAGACCGCCATGAAGCCGTCCTCGACGGCCTCGTGCACGTGGCCGTCATGGGAACCGGCGGCTAGGTTCGATCGCCTGGGCCCGTCGCCGAACAGCAGTGCCCCGTCGGTCGCGTAGACGCCGACACGGAGGCCGGTGGGCAGCCCCTTGGGCAGCGAGACCGACGCGAGGCCGTTCTTCACCACCTCGTCGGGGATCGCGGCGGCGACCCACGCGGCGTCGCGCCCGAGGGCCGCGGCCGTCTCGTCGTGGTAGAGGCGCTCGACGGACAGCGCGAGCGGCACCGCGAACAGCGCCACGGCGGGCGCGGCGATGCCGACGATCGCCACGAGGACCCTGCGCCGCAGCGGGGTGCTGTGGGGCTCCCGGGTGACGCTCATCGCCGGGAAGGGCTTCCGGAACCACTCCTCATCCGGACAGGGTCCCAGATGCCGGGTAAGGGCCCCGCTAACACGTCCTGATCAGGTACGTCAGGACGGCGCGAACGGGCACGCCGGGCCGCCGCCGACTACGCGGCCGTGATCGCCAGCGTCGGCATCGACACCGGCGAGGCGATCCGCATCGTCCAGGAGGCGCTGACCTCCGGCGTGGCGGCACCGGCCCCTTCGTGAGCGGTCGTCATCCGCCGGTCGGGAGCGAACTCCTTCGCTCCCGACCGGCGAGATCTGGAAAGGTAAGAAGCGCGATAACCCGGCTTTGACCCCCGTCACACGACCGGCTGTCTACGGTGGCTCACATGGCTTCCCGGACCGCGACGCGGACTCCCCTCCCCATCCCTGCCCACCTATGAGCGACGGGGGGCGGGTGAGGCGAACAGGCGTGAGCCAGGGTGCGCAGCATCTAGGCTCGACGTCGTGGGAACCGGACTGCATGCCCCCATCCTCGACTGGTACGCCGAGAAGGCCCGAGATCTTCCCTGGCGACGGCCCGATGCGAGCCCCTGGGCGATCCTGGTCAGCGAGATCATGCTCCAGCAGACACCCGTGGTCCGCGTCCTGCCGATCTGGACCGAGTGGATGGAGCGCTGGCCCACGCCCGCCGCGCTGGCCGCCGAGCCACCCGGTGAGGCCGTACGCCACTGGGGACGCCTCGGCTACCCCCGCCGCGCCCTCAACCTGCACGCGTGCGCCCGAGCCGTCACGGCAGAGCACGACGGGCAGGTGCCGTCGTCCTACGACGAGTTGCGCGAGCTCACCGGCATCGGCGACTACACGGCGGCGGCCGTGGCGAGCTTCGCCTTCGGCCGCAGCCATGCCGTGCTGGACACCAACGTGCGGCGGGTGCTCGCGCGGGCCGTGCGCGGCGAGGAGTACCCCCCGAAGGCCACCACGACGGCCGAGCGCAGACTGGCCGAGTCCCTGCTGCCCGCCCTGGACGCCCCGCGCTGGGCGGTCGCCGTCATGGAGCTCGGGGCGCTGGTCTGCACGGCTCGCGCGCCCCGCTGCGCCGACTGCCCCGTGGCCGGCCTCTGCGCCTGGCGCCTGGCGGGCCGGCCGGCCTACGACGGCCCGGAGCGGCGCGGCCAGACGTACGCGGGCACTGACCGGCAGTGCCGGGGGCGGCTGCTGGCGGTTCTCAGGGAGGCCCACGGAGCGGTGCCCAAGGCCGCGCTCGACGTCGTCTGGGCCGATGCGGTGCAGCGGGAGCGGGCTCTTGACGGCCTCGTCGCCGACGGCCTCGCGGAAGCGCTGGCCGAGGGCACCTACCGGCTGCCCGTCTGAGCTATTACCAAACGGTCAGGCGGCGAGCTTGAGGCCGAGGGCGGTGAGGTTGCGGCGGGTCCAGTCGAGCTCGTCGGCCAGCGTGGCCACGAGCGCGGCCGGGCCCTTGCCCTTCGCGGGAGACGCCAGGCCGTGGGCCTCCACCTCGATGTGGGCTCCGCCGATCATGGGGCCCGACAGGATCGCGGCCAGGGTGTCCTCCAGGATCGACTCGGTTCCCGGGACCTCGCCCGTGTGGTTGTGCACGTGGCCGAGCTTGACCACGGTGGCCCCGGCCGCGGCCACCCCGCGCAGGGCCGCGGCGGGCTCCTCGACGCCGCAGGTCAGGTGGCAGGCGTCCAGGCAGACCCCGAGGTATTCGGAGTCGATGCCGCACACGCGCTCCACAGCCTGCTCGGTGGTCTCCAGCACGCATCCCGGCCACGGCTGGAATCCCACCCTGATGGTCTTGCCGGTGACACTGTGGAGGCCGCGGAGCTCGCGCGAGAGCCGGTCGAGCCGCCGGGACGCGATCGCGTGAAGGTCGGCGGGCCAGTCGCGCCGCCAGCCGATCGGGATCGTCGAGATGCTCCCGAAGCGGACATCCTCGGGCAGCAGGAAGGCGAGGATCTTCGCTAGGGCCATCGTGTAGCGGTAGCGCTCGGGCTTGGCCCAGTCAGGACCGGGGCTCTCCTGCCCCATGCCCCTGCCGCCCGCCCCGTTCAGGCTGACGACCTCCAGGCCGCGCTCCTCCAGGGAGCGGCGCAGCCGTACGAGCTCGATGCGGTCGGCGGTGAGGTGGTCGGCGACGCCGGGAGCCAGCCAGAGGCCGATGCCGAGCCGGTCGACGCTAAGCCGTTTCCGCACGGGAACGGCGTAACGGGTCAGATGGGCGATCAGGTTCTCCAGGTCCTCCGCGGGGTGCACGCCCGCGTTGTAGGACAGGTGAACGAGCGTGCCGTCCTCATGGCACAGGCGCATTCGGTACCTCCCAGGCGTACTGCGCTTCGGATCTCATCACCTCACGTGACCTGTCCTGGTCACCTGAGGCAGAGGTCCCCTACCTGCCGGGAATCCGGCCTGGCCCGCCCGAGTGTGCCGGTGGGCGCCGAGCCTCGCGTCCTCCCGGCAGCGGATGTCCCACTACACCGACGGGGCGATCTCGGCGACGTTCACCGTACTCAGTGGGTCTTGTGAGCCACCTGGTCGAGACTTGGCCTGATTCGCTCTACGGAGTGTAGTACTACCTTCGGTGGTGACATAGCGAATCGGACCAAAGTGATCTCACGAAATGCGAAAGACCCCTCGTGAGGTGCTCTCACGAGGGGTCCCTTCGAACCTCTTCCGGCCGACCGGCGCGGTCCTTACGGCCGCGTGCGGCCCTTACGGCCGCGTGCGGTCCGCCGGTCCGGCGGTGGCGCCGGCGCGGGTGCTCGCGTCCTCCACGATGGCCGCCGCGGAGTCCGGGATCTCCGGCTGAGCCCTCTGCTCACCGACGAACGTGAACGTGGCCTCGTCGCCCTCGCCCTCGATCGCGATCTTGACGATCTGACCGGGCCGCAGGTCGCCGTAAAGGATCTTCTCCGACAGAGAGTCCTCCAGCTCGCGCTGGATCGTGCGGCGGAGCGGGCGGGCCCCGAGCACCGGGTCGTACCCACGGTCGGCCAGCAGCTGCTTGGCCTCGGGCGTGAGCTCCATGCTCATGTCGCGGTCCTTCAGACGCGCGTCCACCTGGGCGAGCATCAGATCGACGATCTTGATGATCTCGGCAGGCGTGAGCTGGTGGAAGACCACGGTGTCGTCGACACGGTTGAGGAACTCGGGCCGGAAGTGCTGCTTGAGCTCCTCCTGGACCTTCGACTTCATCCGGTCGTAGTTGCCCTCGACGTCGTTGTTCTTCGCGAACCCGACCCCGATGCCCTTGGAGATGTCACGGGTGCCGAGGTTGGTCGTCATGATGATGACGGTGTTCTTGAAGTCGACGACCCGCCCCTGGGCGTCGGTCAGGCGACCGTCTTCCAGGATCTGCAGCAGCGAGTTGAAGATGTCCGGGTGGGCCTTCTCGATCTCGTCGAACAGGACCACGGAGAACGGCTTGCGCCGCACCTTCTCGGTGAGCTGGCCACCCTCTTCGTACCCGACGTAGCCGGGAGGGGAGCCGAACAGCCGGGAGACGGTGTGCTTCTCCATGAACTCGGACATGTCGAGCATGATCAGCGCGTCCTCGTCCCCGAACAGGAACTCGGCCAGCGCCTTGGACAGCTCGGTCTTACCGACGCCGGACGGGCCGGCGAAGATGAACGAACCACCCGGACGGCGCGGGTCCTTCAGACCGGCGCGCGTGCGGCGGATCGCCCGGGACAGGCCCTTGATGGCGTCGTCCTGACCGATGATGCGCTTGTGCAGCTCGTCCTCCATGCGGAGCAGGCGCTGCGACTCCTCCTCGGTCAGCTTGAAGACCGGGATGCCGGTGGCCGTCGCGAGGACCTCGGCGATGAGCTCCTCGGTGACCTCGGCGACGACATCCATGTCGCCGGCCTTCCACTCCTTCTCGCGCCTGTCGCGCTTGAGCTGGAGCTGCTTCTCCTGGTCACGGAGGGCCGCCGCCTTCTCGAAGTCCTGCGCGTCGATCGCGGACTCCTTGTCGCGGCGCACCTGCGCGATCTTCTCGTCGAACTCGCGGAGGTCCGGCGGCGCGGTCATGCGGCGGATGCGCATGCGCGAGCCGGCCTCGTCGATGAGGTCGATCGCCTTGTCCGGCAGGAACCGGTCGCTGATGTAGCGGTCGGCCAGCTGCGCCGCCGCCACGAGGGCGGCGTCGGTGATCGTCACGCGGTGGTGGGCCTCGTAACGGTCGCGCAGGCCCTTGAGGATCTCGATCGTGTGGCTGAGCGAGGGCTCGGCCACCTGGATCGGCTGGAACCGGCGCTCCAGCGCGGCGTCCTTCTCCAGGTGCTTGCGGTACTCGTCGAGCGTGGTCGCGCCGATGGTCTGCAGCTCGCCCCGGGCCAGCATCGGCTTGAGGATGCTGGCGGCGTCGATCGCGCCCTCGGCGGCACCCGCACCGACCAGCGTGTGAAGCTCGTCGATGAACAGGATGATGTCGCCGCGCGTGCGGATCTCCTTGAGCACCTTCTTGAGGCGCTCCTCGAAGTCACCGCGGTAGCGGGAACCGGCGACCAGCGCGCCCAGGTCGAGGGTGTAGAGCTGCTTGTCCTTGAGCGTCTCGGGCACCTCGCCCTTGACGATCTTCTGGGACAGGCCCTCGACCACAGCGGTCTTGCCGACGCCGGGCTCGCCGACCAGGACGGGGTTGTTCTTGGTCCTGCGGGACAGGACCTGCATGACCCGCTCGATCTCCTTGTCGCGCCCGATCACCGGGTCGAGCTTGCCCTCGCGGGCGGCCTGGGTCAGGTTGCGGCCAAACTGGTCCAGCACAAGCGAGGTCGACGGAGCCGACTCCTGCGGGCCGCCGGCGGCCGCGGGCTCCTTGCCCTGGTAGCCGTGGAGCAACTGGATGACCTGCTGCCGGACGCGGTTGAGGTCGGCGCCAAGCTTCACCAGCACCTGAGCGGCGACGCCCTCGCCCTCACGGATCAGGCCGAGGAGGATGTGCTCGGTGCCGATGTAGTTGTGACCCAGCTGCAAGGCCTCGCGGAGCGACAGCTCAAGGACCTTCTTGGCGCGCGGGGTGAAAGGAATGTGCCCCGACGGCGCCGACTGCCCCTGGCCGATGATCTCCTCGACCTGCTGGCGCACACCCTCAAGACTGATGCCCAGGCTCTCAAGCGCCTTGGCGGCCACGCCTTCGCCCTCATGGATCAAGCCAAGAAGAATGTGCTCAGTGCCGATGTAGTTGTGGTTGAGCATCCGGGCCTCTTCTTGGGCCAGGACGACAACCCGCCGTGCGCGGTCAGTGAACCTTTCGAACATCTCGTCGCTCCCTCACAGAGCGGTCAGGCAGCTCGGGATATCCGGGCCCGCCGCATCCGCATGCTAGCCCCGACCGGTGACCGCTCTATACAGGAGACGTTCCCCGAGAGCAGGGCGTTCACGCTCCATCCAACTACTGTTGGGGGGTCACATGTTCCCGCTACGCCGCAAGCGAACGACGTTTAACTCCGCCGATTTACGTGAACCCCTCGGCCGCGCGCCGGGCGATCACGCTCGGATAACACGATCATGCGGCTATGACGGCGATTGATGACCCAACGCCGCCATAGCCGAGTGATCACAAAGGGCGCGTCAGTGTGCCGCTTCGTACTGCTCCACCACGGAGGAGGCAATACGACCGCGCTCACTCACGGAGATCCCGTGGGCCTTGGCCCACGCGCGGATCTCCGAGCTCTTTTCCCGGGACGGACGCTGGCCGCCGCCGCGCTTACGACCGCGGGTGGAGGTGCCCTCGGCCCTGCGGGCTCCGGAGACGAAAGAGGACAGCGCCTCGCGCAGCTTCTTGGCGTTGTCGCCGCTCAGGTCAATCTCGTAAGCGGAGCCGTCAATCGCGAAGGTGACAGTCTCATTGGCCTCGCCACCATCGAGGTCGTCGATGAGTATCTTCTGGATCTGCGTGGCCATCTGGCAATCCTTTCGCAGAGCATTGTTCGATTCGCCAGCTAAACATATACCCGGTAACCCTGGCTGACAATTCAAGGAACCTGTGGATTCACGGGGAACGTGTCGCCGTACCCGCCGGGTCAGTCGGAAGAAGCCTCAGACGACTTCCCCGAGGCTTCCGCCTCCTGCCGCCTGCCCTCCGCTTCGGAACGCATCAGCTTCACGACGCCGATGATGACCACCGCGGCGACTACCGCAGGTGGTATCAACGCGGACAATACATCGTTCATTGATCCTCGCTCCACGCGGGGGGGTGGCATTCACCGGGACCCCACGTTAATTGTCACACGAGACTCCCTGAGTCTGTACCACGGTTGCCTGATCAGGGAGTCAGGATCCGACTCTATCCCCACAGGAGGTCAGCGCGGGTTGCGGGGCGACGGCCCATACCCGCCGAAGGACCGTTCCAGAGCTTTCTCCGTCTCTCCAGCCGTCTTACCGGATGGCCCTGGAAAGGTGATCCCCCTGAAAACACGGACGGGACGGCCGCAGCGCGACCGCCCCGCCCATAAAGCTGATCTCAGCGCGGCGCCTTGACGACAACCGTGCCCGCGAGCTTGTCGTGCAGGCCCTGCTGTAGCGGCTTGTCGATGAGGATTAGCACGCCCAGCACGAGGACGAAGAGGGACGCGAGCCATCCCAGGACGGGAATGCCGTAGAGAGCCATCACGCCCGGGTAGATAGCGGAACGCTTCATCACCAACGACGAATCCAGGGGTCCACCGCCGAGCGCGGCAAGGCGGATCTTCATGACCTTCTTACCGATGGTCTGACCGTCCTTGGAATGCAGGACATAGTCGTAGGCGGCATAGGCGCCGAACGCGATGATCCCCGCCAGCAGGCCCGGGAGCACCAACGAGCCCGTCGGATTCGCGAGGATGTCCGCCACCGACGGCCTGAAGATCGACGTCAGGATGGCGGTCAGGATCGCGTACACGATGCCGAAGATCACACCGTCGATGATCCGCGCCACAAGGCGCTCCCACCACTCGGCGAGCGGGGCGGGCACTCCCGGCGGAAGCGGGGCGCCTTGCGGGGCGCCGTACGGCGGCGGAGCGCCGTACGGGTTGCCGTAGTCCCCGCCCTGGGGGTTGCCGTACGGCTGACCGGGCGGCGGGGGAGGCTGGTAGGGATTGCCGGGGGGCGGTTCTGCCGTCATTAGAGCACCTTTCGCGACAAGCGTAGAAGCTGCGGTTCGTGCAAGGTCCTATCGCATGTACGTGTATGTCCGTTACCGGTTCGCCGACTTCGTCGCCGGGGCCCCGGAGCCTGCCGTGCGCGTCCTCCCATGAGCGCCGCCCTGGAGTTCAGGGTGCGGTTGCCCGGGATTTCACCAACGGGTCGCCTGAGGGTCTCACGGATCCGGCCGGGGGTCTCGCGGAACGGTACGCGAGGGGCATCTTGGACAGAACACGACGCCAGGAGCAGGTGCCCACGGGTGGGCGCGGACAGAAAAGGGCCGGGGGATGACATCCCCCGGCCCTCTCGCCGGCCTTATTTGACCTTGACGACGATCGTGTTCACGGCCTTGTCATGAAGGCACTGCTGGAGCGGCTTGTCCCAGAACTGCCACAGAACGTTCACCAGGCAGAAGATCGAGCCGATCCAGTTCACCACAGGAATCCACTGGAGAATCTGCGACGGCCCCCAGAGCACGGCCGCGCGCTTGATCGCCACGTCGGTCGTCAGACCGCCGGCGTCCAGCGTGCCGCCCACAGGGACGACCTTGATCCCCATGAGGATCTTGCCGACGGTCTGCCCGCGCTGCTTGAGCATCACGACCTCGTAGGCGATCCAGATGGCTCCGACGAGCAGCGAGATCAGCAGCGACGCGAGGAAGGCTCCGCTCGGCGGGGTGATCACCCCCGTGGTGGCGTTGTAGCTGACCTGGATCACGATGATCGCGTTCAGCACCATGCTGATGATCACGTACGGGATCATGAGGATCACCCCGTCGATGAGGCGGGCGACCAGGCGCTGCCACCACTCGGCCAGAGGCGCCGGCGCGCCCGGAGGCTGCGCGCCCGCCGGGGCGTAGGGCTGCTGGTAGCCGCCCTGCGGGTAGCCCGGCTGGCCGTAGCCCTGCGGGGAGTATCCCTGCTGGCCGTACTGCGGCTGCTGGCCGTAGCCGGCCTGCTGCTGCCCGTACTGCGGCTGGCCGTACTGCTGATCGCCATAGCCCTGCTGCTGGCCGTACTGCTGCTGCCCCTGTTGGGCCTGCTGGCCGTACGCCTGCTGGTCCTGGCCGGGCTGCTGGCCGTAGCCCTGCTGGCCCTGCTGGCCGTACTGCGGCTGCTGGCCGTAGCCCTGCTGACCGTAGGCCTGCTGCTGGCCGTAACCCTGGCCCTGCTGAGGCTGCTGGCCGTAACCCTGCTGGCTCTGCTGGCCATACTGCTGCTGGCCGTAGCCCTGCTGCCCGTAGGGCTGGCCGGCGCCCGGCTGCGAGTCGTGCTGACCGTACGCCTGCTGACCCTGCTGGCCGTACGACTGCTGGCCCGGCGACTGGGACTGCTGGGGATGGCCCTGCCCGTACGCTCCGGTGCCGCCCTGCTGCCCGTAGGCACCCTGCTGGCCGTACGGCTGCTGCTGCCCGTAGGACTGCTGGGGGTAGCTGTTCTCTGATGTCGGCTGGGGACGGTGAATGACCGTCACCTCCGGGTCGGCGTTGTGCTGCTGCCCATATTGCGGAGATCCGGAGAACGACTGATCGTCCTCCGGTTCGTCCCGTGGGTACGGCGGCTGTCCGGTGCTCACCGTGTCACCTCACTTCGGCTTCGCATGCGGCATATGTCAGACACACATGCTGTGGTGTTGCCCAACGTAGCGACAGTGGCATCAACAGTCACCTTTCCATCGCGTCATCCCACCGGTCAAGATCGCGGGATCAAATGGAGAAGCATGCGTGTGTTACCGAGAGTGTTCGGCTTGACGTGTTCCAGATCGAGGAACTCGGCCACGCCCTCATCGTAGGAGTCCAGCAACTCGGCGTACACCTCCGGAGACACCGGAGTGCCCTGGACCTCCTCGAACCCGTGTCTGGCGAAGAAGCCGACCTCGAACGTGAGGCAGAAGACCCGCCGCAACCCGAGCTCCCGCGCGGTGTCCAGCAGCGCGGCCACGATCATGTGCCCGATGCCGAGGCCGCGGCGGCTCTCGTCGACGGCGACGGTGCGGATCTCCGCGAGGTCCTCCCAGAGCACGTGCAGCGCCCCGCAGCCCACCACCTCCCCGCCGCTCTCGGCGACCCAGAACTCCTGGACGTCCTCGTAGAGGGTGACGGTCGACTTGCGCAGCAGGCGCGGGCCGTCGCCGGAATAGGTGTCGACCAGTCGCCTGATCGTCCGGACATCGGGAGTGCGTGCTCGCCTGACGACGAGCGTGCTGCCGGCGCGTCCGGGCTCCACGACCTGCTCCATGACCGGTCAGCGTATCCGGCCCCTGAGGCGGGACTCCCCCAGTGGCAGGGGTTCGCGCGCCATAACGGCCGGACCCAAACCCCTTCGATCCTAGCCTCCGTCGCGCTGGGTAATCGGTCGAGCGCCGTGCGTCGAAATCGCCGGTCTTGTTGACATTTCATAGTCGACGCGGAGGCAGACCTGCGACTTTCTGCGCCAACCGACCCCCAAAGACTCGTAAAGCCAGGGTAACGTGGGCCCGTCGTCGCAGCGGGCGTGATCTTCTCGTGATGCGTCGGTTGTGAAACCTCAACAGAATTCGCAGTTCTGGTTGAGCAGGAACCTCGACTGCACTAGTGTCCAGCGTCAATGTCGGTCATCGCCTAGCGGTGGCTGAAACCGCCTAATCCCGGCCACATCCAACGTGGCGGGGAACCGGGGACCCAATGGTGAGAGACGGGGCGACCCGGCGGACCACCACCCCTGGGGTGAATCCGAGCGGGAGGCATCGCGTTCCTCCATGATCACGCGCTCGGTAGGGCTACTCCGGCCCGAACCCGTCAGCTAACCCGGTAGGCGGCAAAGGAGAGGAGCTTGTTGGTGCAGCCTAGGCGCACGCCTGGAAAAAGCGCGGGCAGGCATGCCCGCTCCCGAGAACGGAGCCCGCGTTCCTGGCTCGGCACGGTCCTGGGAGCGCCCCGACGCCTCCCGCGCCGTATCGCGCTCGTCACCGTCACCCTGACGGCCGTGACCTTCGGGTCGCCCCTGATGAACGCCACCGCCGATCCCAAGCCCAGCCTGAACCAGCTGAAGACCCAGGTCGAGCACCTCTACAACGAGATCGAGTCGCTCACCGAGCAGTACAACGGCCAGAAGGAGCGTCTCGAGCAGGCGCGGCGCTCGGCCGACCTCGCCAAGAAGACGCTGGCCAAGAGCCAGACCGATCTGGAGGAGAAGCGCCGCAAGGCCGGGCTGTACGCGCAGGACGCCTACATGACCGGCGGCATCGACTCCTCGCTGGCGCTCGCCATGTCCGGCGACCCCGCGGGCTACCTCGACCGGGCGGCCACGACCTACGCCCTCCAGTTGCAGCAGGGCGAGGAGGTCTCGCAGATCACCAAGGCCATGGACATGGCCGAGCGCGCCAAGGCGAGCGCCAAGGCCCGCGAGGTAGAGGTCAAGCAGCTCGTCACCGACCTTTCGGTCCAGCGCGACAAGATCCGCGCCCTGGTCACCAAGACCGAGACCAGCCTGTTCAGGCGGGCGCTCTCCCAGGTGGGCCAGTCGTTCGGCAGGGCGACGAAGGTCGACATCCCGATCCCGGGACAGGGCAAGGCCGCGGAGGCCACCAAATGGGCGCTGACGCAGCAACTCAGGCCGTACGTCTGGGGCGCCGCGGGCCCGACCACCTTCGACTGCTCCGGCCTGGTCATGTGGGCCTACCAGAAGGTCGGCATCAGCCTGCCCCACTACACCGGCGACCAGTGGACCGCCGGCACCCACGTGAAACGGGAGGATCTTCGCGCCGGCGACCTGGTCTTCTTCTATAGCGACCTGCACCACGTGGGCATCTACATCGGCGGCGGCATGATGGTGCACGCGCCTCACACGGGTGACGTGGTGCGGGTGGCCCCGCTGGGCAACCGGCCGTTCGCCGGCGGCGTGCGCATCGCCGACTGACAGTGCCCCAAGATGTCACAGGTGCCCGTACGGGCCTGGGGCAGCCGTCGAGGCGACACGGCGGGCAGGCGGTGGTTCATGCCTGCCCGCGTGCTTCCCTCGCCACACGGCGCGCACGCTCGGCTGGATCAGCCCACGACGCGCCGTCCTCAGCCGGCCGCCCTCGGTCAGATGAGCCTGCGTCGCGCCGCCCAGGCCACCGCCTCGATGGCGGTGGCGACGCCGATGCGATCGCAGATGCCCCGGAGGCGCCGCCGCACCGTGCGGCCGCTCACGTCCAGCCGGCGACCCACTCTGTCGACCGTCACGCCCTTGGCCAACTCGGCGAGCAGAAGAAGATCATCGTCGCTCAATCCCACACCGTCTGATCCCGGGGGAATGTCATTCCCCCGGGAAACCAGATCCGGATACGCCATCGGGTGTCCTCCCCCACGACGAACTCGGCAACATACTGAATGCTTCGGCCCGCCCGTCAGGAACGGTAAACGCCATCTCGAAAGGTCGTCAAGCGCCGACCTCGATACGCGTTCCGTTCGTGATTGACATACCAGTCCATATGTGAACTACTCATGACATGTCTGCGAACCTATAGGTTGGCCGGACACCGACCGAGATCAGCGTGAGCACCCGTCACGGCCCGGCGAGACGCGACCGCGGTCCTGGTGGATGGCGGGTTCCCGGCCCGGCCTCGGGATCATCCTCGGGCACGGATATATGATCAGCGCTCATTTCCGCTCATGAAATGA
Organism: Sphaerisporangium sp. NPDC049003; assembly: GCF_043197795.1. NCBI lineage: Bacteria > Bacillati > Actinomycetota > Actinomycetes > Streptosporangiales > Streptosporangiaceae > Sphaerisporangium > Sphaerisporangium sp. NPDC049003. The sequence continues at coordinate 222,272 of NZ_JBICTU010000009.1, read as the reverse complement.
TGGGTTGTTTCAGACTTTTTCCGACTGGCCGCACCCGGCTGCGCGACATGCCACCGTGCCCTGATTTGTCGCTATCGATCACGCCCTGGCGTCGTAATCGGCGCGGCCCGCCTCCACGTCCTCGATATGGATCTCCGCCCGCCGCTTGATCACAATCATGCCCGGCAGGAGCGACACGCTCAGTGCCGTCAGCTCGTACCTCACATGAGCGGCTCGCGGGCGGTGATGTTCGGGGGGCGCCTGGCGCCGGTGTCCTGAAGGCGGACCGCGGGGCTCAACCGATGTTGCGGTTGTAGATGAGACGCAGGCCGATGAGCGTGAGCCACGGCTCGTGCACGTCGATGGAGCGGGCCTCATCGACCACCAGCGAGGCGAGGGAGCCCGTGGCCACGACGGTCACGTCGTCGGGGTCGGCGGCGAGCTCCGGCGCCATGCGCTCGACGATGCCGTCGACCTGGCCGGCGAAGCCGTAGATGATGCCGGCCTGGAGCGCCTCGACGGTGTTCTTGGCGATCACCGAGCGCGGCCGTACGAGCTCGACCTTGTGGAGCTGCGCTCCCGCCGCCGCGAGCGCGTCCACCGAGATCTCTATGCCCGGGGCGGTCACCGCGCCCACGTACTCGCCCTTGGCGGAGACGGCGTCGAACGACGTCGCCGTGCCGAAGTCGACGATCACGCACGGCCCGCCGTACAACGTGATGGCGGCGAGCGCGTTCACGATGCGGTCGCTGCCGACCTCCTTGGGGTTGTCCATGCGCACCGGCACCCCGGTGCGGACGCCGGGCTCCACGATCACGGCGGTGACGTCGCCGTAGTAGCGCCTGCACATCTCGCGCATCTCGTTGAGCACGGAGGGGACCGTGGAGCATATGGCTATGCCGCTGATGTCGGCCCCCTTGAGCAGGGGGCTCTGGCCGAGCAGCCCCTGGAGGACGACCGCGATCTCGTCGGCGGTGCGCCGCGCGTCGGTGGCGAGGCGCCAGTGCTCGATGACCTCCTCGCCTTCGAACAGGCCGAGCACGGTGTGGGTGTTGCCGACGTCGATCGTTAGCAGCATCAAGCCTCCCGAAGGTCCAAAGCGATGTCGAGTGCGGGCGCCGAGTGGGTCAGCGCACCGACAGCAAGGTAGTCAACACCGGTTTCGGCCACTTCACGCGCCGAATCCAGGGTGAGTCCTCCGCTGGACTCAAGGCGTGCCCTGCCGTCCACGAGCCGGACGGCGTGCGCCAGCTCCTCCACGCTGAAGTTGTCCAGCAGGATCTCCTCCGCCCCTTCCGCGAGCACCGGTTCGAGCTGGTCGACGCGATCGACCTCGACCTCTATCGGCAGCCCGGGATAGGCCTGTCGCACAGCGCGGAACGCCTCGGCGACCCCACCGGCCGCCACCACGTGATTGTCCTTGATCAAGGCCGCGTCGGAAAGCGACATCCGGTGATTGACCCCACCGCCGCACCGCACGGCGTACTTCTCCAGGGCTCGCAGGCCGGGCAGGGTCTTGCGGCTGTCACGGATGCGCGCGGTCGTCCCCGCCACCGCCTGGACCCAGCGGTGGGTCAGGGTGGCGATGCCGGACAGGTGGGTGAGCAGGTTGAGCGCCGTGCGCTCGGCGGTGAGGAGGTCGCGAGCCGGCCCGGAGACCGTCATCAGCACGTCACCTCGCGAGACCCCCTCGCCGTCCTTCACGTGGCGCTCGGCGGTCAGGCGGCCCCGGGAGGAGAAGGAGAACACCGCTTCGGCGACCGCGAGCCCGGAGACCACGCCGTCGGAACGCGCCACGACGTCGCCGGCGGCCACCTGGTCGTCCGGGATCGTGGCGATGGTGGTCACGTCGCCTTCCTGGGACAGGTCCTCGGCGATCGCGGTGCCGATCAGCGCCATGACCGCCGCCGGGTCGAGGCCCGCCACGACGAGGTCGGTCTCGACCTGGTGCGGGAGCATGGTCGTGCGGTCCTCGTCGTGCTGCCGGTAGGTCATGGCAAGTCCCTCCTCGGTCAGGGTCACGTCAAGGTGCCCCAGCCACCAGGCATCATTTCGTTCGGGGAAGTCCTCGCGCCAGTGCGATCCGCGCGTCTCCTCCCGCGCCCGCGCCGCCGTGACGAGCGCGGTGGCCACGGTGAGCAGGTTCGTGGCCTCCCAGGATTCCGTGCAGGGCTCGACGGCCACAGGGGTCCAGCGGGCGTCCAGGAGGCCGCGGGCGACCTCGGACAGGCTCCGCTCGCTCCGCAGCACTCCCGCGCCGCCGCTCATCCGTCCCTGGACGCGCGGCCGTACCCGGGGGTCGACGAGCCCGGCGGCCCGCCCGTCGTCGACCGGCTCACCCAGCGCGGGCCGTACGGCCGCTGACCCGGCGGGCGCGAGCTCGTCCGACGCGGGGCCTGCGTCCGACGCGGGGCCTGCGTCCGACTTGGGCCGCAGGGAGACCAGGTCGGCCGCGATGCGCTCGGCGAAGACGAGCCCTTCGAGCAGGGAGTTGGAGGCGAGCCGGTTCGCCCCGTGCACGCCCGTGCAGGCCACCTCACCGCACGCGTAGAGGCCCGGGACGCTCGTACGGCCGCGCGGGTCGGTGCGGACGCCACCGCTGGCGTAGTGGGCGGCCGGCGCCACGGGGATCGGCTCGCGCACCGGATCGATGCCGTGTTCCAGGCAGATCGCGTGGATCGTGGGGAAGCGCGAGCGCCACTTCTCCTCGCCGAAGTGCCGGGCGTCGAGGTACACGTGGTCCGCGCCGGTCTCCAGCATCCGGCGCATGATCGCCTTGGCGACCACGTCACGCGGGGCGAGCTCCGCCAGCTCGTGGACGCCGGTCATGAACCGCTCGCCCGCCCCGTCGACCAGGAGGGCGCCCTCCCCCCGCACCGCCTCGGAGATGAGCGGCTGCTGGCCGGTCGACCCTTCTCCAAGCCACAGGACGGTCGGGTGGAACTGTACGAACTCCAGGTCGCGCACGACCGCCCCGGCCCGCAGGGCGAGGGCCACCCCGTCACCGGTGGACACCACGGGATTCGTCGTCGCCGCGTACACCTGACCCATGCCGCCGGTGGCGAGCACGACGGCGCCCGCGCGCACCGCCCCCACGCCGTCCCTCGCGCCCTCGCCCATCACGTGCAGCGTGATGCCGCACGCGGCCCCGGAGGCGTCCTTGAGCAGGTCGAGCACCAGCGCGTGCTCGATGATCTCGACGCTCCCGCCGTCGGACGCGCTCGCCCGCACCGCCTCCACCAGGGCGCGCTGGACCTCGGCCCCGGTCGCGTCCCCGCCCGCGTGGACGATGCGGTCGCGGCGGTGGCCGCCCTCGCGGGTGAGCTGGAGCTCGCCGTCCGGTTCCCTGTCGAACCGGGCCCCGTGGTCCATGAGCCGCCGCAGCGCGGCCGGCCCCTCCGTCACCAGGGTCCTCACGGCCCGCTCGTCGCAGAGACCGACTCCGGCGATGAGCGTGTCGCTGAGGTGGTCGGCCGAGGAGTCGTCGGGGTCGAGCACTGCGGCGATCCCGCCCTGCGCCCAGCGCGTCGACCCCGCCGAGAGCACGTCCTTGGTGACGACCAGCACGCGGGCGCCGGGGGCGAGCTCCGCGTACCGGAGTGCCACGGTGAGCCCGGCGATGCCGGACCCGACCACGACGACGTCTGCGTGGACGGACCAACCGGGCTCGGGCGCGGTGAGCCGCCGGGGGATGGGCGGGTGGGTCATGGGTCGCTCCCTCATTTCGTCACTATGACGATAGGGCATGACCGAACGACGCTCGCAAAGGGGTGGGGCACCCCTGCCGGAGTGCGTCGCCGGTGCCCGCGAGGGCTGTCAGAGGGCGAGCGTCAGGACGACGTTGTCGATCAGCCTGGTCGTGCCCACCCTGGCGGCGACCGCGAGCACGGCCTCACCTCGGTGACCGTCGGCGACGGGAGTGAACGTCGCGGGGTCCACCAGGCTCAGGTAGTCGAGCACCAGGGGCGGATCGGCGTCGGCGGCCTTGTCGAGCACGGCGTGCGCGGCGTGCAGGATGTCCTCGGGACGGGTCTGGCCGGCGCCTTCGCGAAGCGCGGCCGACAGCGCGAGGGCGGTGACCCGCTCGGCCGCCGACAGGTAGCGGTTGCGGCTGGAGAGCGCCAGCCCGTCCGGCTCGCGGACCGTGGGGGCGCCCGCGATCGTGATGGGCAGGTTGAGGTCGGCGACCATCCGGCGGATCATCGCGAGCTGCTGGGCGTCCTTCTGGCCGAAGACGGCGGCGTCCGGCTGGACGAGGTTGAAGAGCTTCAGCACGACGGTCAGCACGCCGTCGAAGTGCCCCGGCCGGAAGGCGCCCTCGGCCACCGTGCCCATCTGGCCTGTGGACACGCCGACCTGGCGGTCGGGCAGGTACATCTCCTCGGCCGACGGAGCGAAGACCAGGCTCACGCCCTCGGCCGCGCACACGCGCAGGTCGGCGTCAAATGTACGGGGGTAGCGGGAAAAATCCTCGTTTGGGCCGAATTGGAGGGGATTGACGAAGATGCTGACCGCCACGTGATCGGCGTACTCCCGGGCGAGGCGGATCAGCGAGCGGTGCCCCTCGTGCAGGGCTCCCATGGTCGGCACCAGGGCGAGCGTGCCCCCGGCCGCCCGGTCGTACCCGCCGCCGATGCCGAGCGCGGCGCGGGCCGCGAGCAGCTCCGGACGGTCTCCGGCGACGATCACGTCCACGAATTTCCTCCAAGGGCGTCGAGCAGGCGTTCGGCCGCCTCGGGCTTGAGCAGCCCGGCGGCCAGGGCACGGTCGGCGGTGAGCCGGGCCAGGGCGACGTAGGCGTCCGCGGCCTCGGGCGCGGCGAGGATGAGCGCGTCCACGTGCTTGCGCACCGTGCCCGCGTCGCCGCGCACCACGGGGCCGGTCAGCCCCACGAGGCCGAGGCGCAGGACGTTGTCGAGAGCGGCTCCGAGCAGCGGGCCGAGCATCCGCCCGGGATTCTCCACCCCGATCTTCTTGAGCAGCTCCTGGGACTCCGCGATCAGGGTGACCATGTGGTTGGCGGCTCCGGCCAGGGCGGCGTGGTAGAGCGCGCGGTCCTTGTCGGCGATCCAGACCGGCTCGCCGCCCATCTCGATGACCAGGGCCTCGGCCACCGGCCTGAGCCGCTCAGGCGCGGTGACGCCGAACGAGCAGCCGTAGACGCGGCGCAGGTCGTCGTCCCTGCCGGTGAAGGTCATCACCGGGTGGATGGCGAACGGGACGCCGCCGGCGGCGGTGGCGGGCTCCAGCACGCCCAGGCCGTACGCGCCGCTCGTGTGCACGAGCATCTTTCCCCGCAGGCTCACGCCGGTCGCGGCGAGCCCCGCGACCAGGCCGGGCAGCACGTCGTCGGGCACGGTGAGCAGGATGAGGTCGGCCCGGCGGATGACGTCGTCGGGCTGGGAGATGCCCACCCCGAGCCGCTCCGCGGCCCTGCGGCGTGAGGCGTCGGAGACCCCGGCGGCGGCCACGACGCGGTGCCCCGCCTGCGCGAGGGCGGCACCGAGGACGGAACCCACTCGTCCGGCTCCGAGGACCCCGACCGCGAGACGCCCCGGGCGGTCGCTTGTCTCCATCACGTTCCTGTTCACAATCGACGAACCAGGCCCAGTCGACCAGCGTAACGGTCGTGCCCGTGCCCGTCCCCGTCCGGCTCCGCCGCTTGGCCCTCGCGTATCCATCGGGCACCTACGTTAAGGACAAAAACCTATATATGCCGCTATATACGATGAACCGTGGGCGGATTGTAGAACCGCTCGCGGCTTGACAGCAGCCTGTCAGCACGACGGTCATGGGGCATACATCCTTGGTAACGTCCAGTCCCGTGTGGGTCACGTGGCGGGAGGCCATGCATCGAGCGCTCTACGGCGACGACGGGTTCTACATCAGGGAGCGTCCGTCTGGACACTTCCGGACCTCGGTGGGCGCTTCACCCGTGTTCGCCCAAGCGGTGCTCCGCCTGCTGCGCACTGTCGACGACGCGCTCGAACATCCCGGCGAGATCGACCTCGTGGACGTCGGCTCCGGCGACGGCCTGCTGGTGACCCAGGTTCTCCACACGGCGGAGCCCGAGTTGGTCGAACGGTTGCGCGTCACGGCCGTCGACCTCGCCCCTCGCCCGGAGGGCCTGGACGACGAGATCACCTGGTCCGGGGCCCTGCCCGAGAAGATCACCGGGCTCGTGGTCGCCAACGAGTGGCTCGACAACGTGCCCCTCGACGTCGCCGAGCGGACCCCCGACGGCTGCCGGCTGGTGCTCGTCGATCCGCGCACGGGCGAGGAGAGCCTCGGCGACCCGCCCGGCGAGAACGACCTGCGGTGGCTGGAGCGCTGGTGGCCACTCAGGTCGACGGGCCTGCGCGCCGAGATCGGCCGCCCTCGCGACGAGGCCTGGAAGTCGGTGATCGTACGGCTGACGCAGGGGCTCGCGGTGGCCGTGGATTATGCACACCCTGTGGATAACCGGCCGCCCTTCGGAACCCTGGCGGGATATCGGGATGGGGCCTGCGTACCCGCCATACCCGACGGATCCTGCGATATCACCGCACACGTCGCCCTGGACGCGTGCGCGGAGGCGGGCGAGCGGGCCGGAGCGATATCCACAACGTTGACCACGCAACGACATGCGTTACAGGGTCTGGGGGTCAGCGGCAGCCGGCCTCCGCTGAGCCTCGCCGGCACCGATCCCGGGGGCTATCTGAGGGCGCTCGCCCAGGCGTCCCAGGAGGCCGAGCTGATCGACCCCGCGGGGCTGGGCGGCTTCGGCTGGCTCAGCCAGTGGAAACGCTGATCTTGAGCGATTCGAGGCCGCGGATGACGTAGTTGGGCTTCCACGCCGGCTCTTCCGTGAGTTCCATCTTGGGGGCGGCCCTCAGCAGGGCTCCGAACGACTCGATGAGCTCCACGCGGGCAAGGGGAGCGCCCAGGCAGAAGTGGATGCCCGCTCCGAACGAGATGTGCGGGTTGTCCTTCCTGCCCACGTCCAGCCGGTCGGGATCCTCGAAGACCTCCGGGTCACGGTTGGCCGAGCCGAACAGCAGGGCCACCTCGACGCCCTTCGGGATGTCCACCCCGCCGATCGTGATGTCCTCCAGCACCCAGCGCTCGAACATCTGCAGCGGGGTGTCCCAGCGCATCAGCTCCTCGACCGCCGTGGGAAGCAGCGACAGATCGCCGCGCAGCCGTTCCAGCTCGTCCGGGTTGCGGAACAGCGACCACCAGCCGTTGCCCGTGACATTCACGGTTGCCTCGTGACCGGCGTTGAGCAGCAGGACGCACGTGCCGACCAGCTCGTCCTCGGTGAGCCTGTCACCCTCGTCGGCCACCTGGGCCAGCGCGCTGATCAGGTCGTTCCCCGGATCCCTGCGGCGGCTCGCGGCCAGCTCGCGCAGGTAGCCCGCGAACTCCGAGGCGGCGCGCACCGCCGTGTGCTGCGCCTCCACGGACGGGCTGAGCTCGTACATGCCGCAGATGTCGGCCGACCAGGGCCGCAGCAGGTGCCGGTCGGCCTCGGGCACGCCGAGCATCTCGGCGATGACGGTCACCGGCAGCGGCTCGGCCACCTCGGAGAGCAGATCGCCGCCCCCGCGCTCGACGAAGCCGTCGACCAGCTCGCCGGCGATCCGCCGCACGCGCGGCCGGAGCTCCTCCACCATGCGCGGAGTGAAGGCCTTGGACACCAGCCGGCGCAGCCGGGTGTGGATCGGCGGCTCCACGTCGAGCATGCCCGCGCGGATCACCCGCCAGAACGGCTCCTGGAAGCCGGGCTCCGCCTCGCGGCCGAACTCCTCGTGCGAGGCCACGTGCAGGTAGGAGCGGCCGAGCCGTCGATCGCGCAGCGCCGCGTTGACGTCCGGGTGCCGCGCCACGAGCCACTGGCCGGTCGGCTCGAAGAAGCTGACCGGCTCGGTGTCGCGGAGCTCTCGGTAGACGTCGTACGGATGAGCGACGAAGTCAGGATTCCAAGGATCAAATCGCACGAAGTCATCGTAAATGGGATTTGCCCCCACAGCCGACAGCCCGGTTCAGGATTTCGCCACGTCACCGGGCTCGGGAGACTCCTCGTAGCGCTCCCGCAGCTCCACCGGCCGCTGGCGGCCCGCCTTCCTGCGCGCCCGGATGTTGAGCAACTCCACGCCCAGCGAGAAGGCCATGGCGAAGTAGATGTAGCCCTTGGAGATGTGCTGCTCGAAGCCCTCGGCGATGAGCACGACGCCGATCAGCACCAGGAAGGCCAGGGCCAGCATCTTGATACTCGGGTACTTCTCGACGAACCCGCTGATTGGGCCGGCCGCGAAGAGCATGACGATGACCGCGACGATCACCGCTGCGATCATTACACCCAGTTCGTCGACCATACCGACGGCCGTGATGACCGAGTCCAGCGAGAACACGACGTCCAGCAGCATGATCTGCACGATCACCGCGCTGAAGGTCGCGCCCGTCCTGGCGCTGGAGTGACCCGACGCGCCCTCCAGACTGTCGCCGATCTCGAAGGTGCTCTTGCCCAGCAGGAACAGGCCGCCGAGGATCAGGATCAGATCTCGCCCCGATATGCCTTGGCCGAAAAGTTCGAACAGCGGCGTCGTCAGCCGTACGACCCACGACAGGGCGAGGAGCAACGCGAGGCGGCTCACCAGCGCCAGCCCGAGCCCCACCTTGCGCGCACGGTCGCGCTTCTCGGGGGGAAGCTTGCCCGCGAGGATCGAGATGAAGATGATGTTGTCGATCCCCAGCACGATCTCCAGAGCGACCAGGGTGAAGAACCCGATCCAGATCTCCGGGTTGACCACCCAGTCCATGACGATCTCCTCCGGCTAGCGATTCGTCCAGGTCACGACCCCCAAGGGCGGCGGCCGTTCCCCTGTCAACGCGCGGGGATCCGACAAAGTTCGCGAAGTTTCGAGACCCCTCGCACCCCCTTAAGAGGTCGCGGAGACGAGGGGGAACCTGCGTCATAGTCACTCGTAAGTCATGAGTGTCAGCATGACCAGCCCTTTACCTGCCGCGACCGTGCCCGCTCAGCCCGCCCCCCCCCGGTCGGCACGAACGCCCCACACCTTCGCCCAGCGCGGGTCAAGATGAGCCTCGCAGGTCAGCCTGTCGATGTCGTCGATCAGCGCGGGGTGACGTTCGGGGCGTTTTCCGGCCTTGCACTCGGCGATCGCGTCGAGGGCTTCCTTGAGCCGGATCGCCGGATCGGGATCTAGGCCAGAAAGCTCGACAAGCCGGTTGAAGATGGCCACGTCGCCGACTCGCACCCGGACGGTGCGCTCAGGGATGCCGAGCTCGTACAGGCTGATGGTGATCAGATGGATGACTTCGATGTCGGCGCTGCCCGACGGTGTCCCAAGAACCTCCAGCCCGAACTGGGTGAACTGGCGCCGCTTGAGCTCATCCAGGCCATCCATGAGCTCGTTGCGAAAGCACGGCGTGAGGTAGAACAGCTTGAGCGGCCAGACGAATTCCGGTTCTTCGGAGAGCAGACGGCCCAGCCATCGGGTGACCGAGATCGTGCCCTCGGGGATCAGCAGCGCGTCGGTGAGCACCGGTGGAGTGTCGTAGGAGCTGTGGTAGTCGGGGACCTTCAGGTAGAAGCAGCCGCGCTGGTCCCATTCCGGCCACGGAGAGCGGCCGACGACCTCCTCAGAGAAGGAGGAGGCCCGCTCGATCAGCGGCACCTCGATCTGGTCGTAGCCGTGCCGTCGGGCCAGATGGGCAAGCGCACTGGTGACAGCCAGGCGTTTGCGCAGCGGTAACCCGAAGATGTCGCCTGTTCCCCTTAGGGGGAGATTTAGCTCGGTCACGTCGGTCTCCGGCCTGTCAGTCGCAGGGAGTGTTGACGAACGGAGTGTGCGTCATGAAAAAGCTGATCACCATTGCAGCTGCAATGGTGATCATTCGGAGGGGTTCCTACCGTTGACTCGTCCACCGAGGTCGTCAGCTGCAGGGCGTTCCGTACCGGCCGCCCGCGACGATGAAGAAGTCAGCGCATGGCTATCCGGCGTGGCACCACGGTAGCGATCATTTCCGCCGCGATGCGGCGTAGCCAGGACTCCAGGGGGCGGACATGACCGAAGACACCGCGATCGACCCTGTCCGTGGCCTCGTCATCGGTGACGCCTTCGGCCAGACGCTCCAGGAATGCTGGCGTGCTCAGGGAGCGCCCGGCGCTGTGATGGAGCTGGTGGAACGAGACGACGGCCTGCTCATGGCCAGCGACGCGGCCAAATACTTCACTCCTCCCGATCAGCTGGATCGACTTGATGGGTGGGCCTGCCAGCAGGCGGCAGGGCGGGTTCTGGACACCGGCTGCGGTGCCGGCCGCCACGCCCTCGCGCTTGCCGATGCAGGATTCGACGTCGTCGGCATGGACAACTCCCCGGGTGCCGTCACCGTGGCCCGCCGGCGTGGCGTCACCGCCGTCCACGGCTCGCTCTACGAACCACCCCCAGATCTTGGCCGATTCGATACGGTACTGCTGCTGGGCAACAATCTCGGCCTGCTCGGCGGATCCGATCGCGCTCCCCAAGTGCTCATGAAACTCTCCGAACTGGCCCATCCGAACGCCCTGCTGATTGGTAGCGGAACCGACCCCTACGGCACCGACAACCCCGACCATCTCGCCTATCACGAGCACAACCGCAGACATGGCCGGATGGCAGGCCAGCTGCGATTGCGCGTCCGCCACGGCCGCACCGCCACCGAATGGTTCGACTACCTGTTCGCCTCCATCCAGGAACTGTCCGACCTGACGGACCGGTCACCGTGGACGCTCGAACACGCCGAAATCGAGGGCGCCGGATACATCGCTCAACTGCGGAAGACGGCATGACCCACCGAGCGAAGCTGTGACCGGTGTCAGTAATCGGCTCAGCCTTCCAGGTAATGGAAGGTGGGCTTCGGATGCATCAGGAAATCGTGGTGGGAGATGTTCCATGCATAGGCGCCTGCCATGAGGAACTCCACGACGTCACCCGTCTTCAGGCTCACCGGCACGTGCCGCGCCATGGTGTCTTTCGGGGTGCAGAGCTGGCCAACGATCGTGGTCGGTTCTCCCCGCTGTTCGATCGCCATTGGCTGGCTGTGCCCCTTGGTTGCGGGTGTCCTGATGTGGTGCGTTCCGCCCGCGACTACCGCGAATAGCTCGCCGTGGACGCGCTTCACGTCGATGACCTGAGTGACGTACCGCCCGCAGTAGACCGACAAGGAACGGCCCGGCTCGATGCGCAGGATTTCACCCGGACGGCGTAGAGCAGCCAGCCCTTCGCCGTACGTCTTCCAGTCGAAACGAGAAGCGGGATCGGCGTAAGACACGCTCATGCCGCCCCCGAGATTGATCTCAGTCACGCCGAGACTGCGCGCGTAGTCGAGCACAGCGGCGGCTAGCTCCAACATGGCGGGCGCGTCCAGGCCGCTGGCCAGATGAGCGTGGATACCGCGAAGCCGTACGGCGTTCTGACCGGCCAGCATCTCAATGCACTCGGAGATGCCGGCGGGATCCATGCCGAACGGCGTCGCACCGCCCCCCATTGCCAGTGACGCTCCGCTGATCGGGACGTCGAGATTGACCCGCAACAGCATGTCAGCCGACCGGCCCGCGGCGAACAACCGCCGAATCTCGCTGGAGCTTTCGATGTGCAACCTCGTCACATCGGCGAAGAGTTCGGCGTCGGTCTTACCAGGCCCGCCCAGTGCAATTGGCGTCTCGGGGAAGAACTTGCGCACATGGGCAAGCTCTCCCCCTGACGCCACCTCGAAGCCATCGACGTACGGCGCGATTACCTGCAACAGCTTCGGATCGGGGTTGGCCTTGACGGCGTAGTAGACCTCGATATCGCCGAGAGTCGCCCGAATGGTGGCCAGGTGGGTATCAAGGTCGGCGAGGTCGTACACGTAAGCGGGTAGCTCGCCCGCGTCGGCCAGTTCCAAGGCCCGTGCGCGTATCGGCAGTGTGGCTGTCATCGCATCGTCTCCGATCGGGTTGTGTCTGGCCGCACGTCAGGCGAGGGGGAAGGTGTTCTCAACCACCAGGTAGTGAGCTGGTGTGACCGTCGTGGTCACTTCCACAATTCGGTGATCTCCCGTCTTGCCGGCGTGGAAGATATCGAGAACGGTCCGCTCAGGGCTGATCTCCAGAGCTTCGGCTTCGGCGTCGGTGGGAGGCCGGACGACGATGCACTCGGTTGCTTCCGTCTGGGGGTAGCCGAGCTCGGCGAGCGCTGACTTGACGCCACCGATGATGACCGGCCCCGGCTCTTCCAGAACCGTCCCTTCGGCGATGGACAGCGGGAACCACGACGTGTTGAGGCGCATCGGGATGCCGGACGCGAGAAGGCGCCTGCGGCGAACGAGGACATTCTCCTCCCTGCGCGGCAGTCCAAGAGCATCGGCGATGTCGTCCGGCGGAACGGCCCTGTTGGTCGTGATCTCATGCTGCGGTTCGAGCCCGATTGCCCGCACTTCTGCGTCGAAGGCTCCGCGCGCCTGCCCACCCTCGCGCGCCTGGCGGGAGTAGCGCGCTGGCGAGTGCAGCATTGGCGGAATGTAGGTGACCATGGTTCCCCTCCCTTGACGAGGGCGGATCATGCCCTCTGCTGCAAGTACCTGCATTGCTCTGTTGACCAAGCTTCGCGATGCGCCGTACCGCTCGGCAAGCACCGGCTCAGCCGGAAGGACCGTGGCAGGCGGGTAAACGCCCTTCACGATCTCTTCTCGGATCTGGGCTGCGATCTGGCGGAAGCCCAGCTTGCTCGGGTGGCTCATTTCCCTCTTTTCGGTCCGCTAGAAACGCCAAACGTTTGATGTTTGTTGACACCCGGCCCTCACAGATACATCATCGGGATATCGACAAACGTTTGGCGTTTTGCTCGGCAGCATACCTGCCGAGTCGAGCGGAAGTCGAACAGCCAGGCGCGGCCATGTCGCCAAACCTGGGCCCGCGCCCTGGCACCCCTTCAAGAGAGGCGTTCTCATCATGCCCAAGACTGACCTGCGGTCCATCACCAACGAGTCCGCATCCGGCGCTGCTGTCCTGGAGCTGTCACTGGTGGCCATGACTATGAGCGAGCCGGCCGTAGCGCCGCACGCCTATGAGATGACCACCGAGCGCATCACCAAGTTCCGGCCGTCGCTGGGGAAGCTGGGGGCGTGGGTAAAGCAGGGCACCGAGCGACTGGACGGGGATGTCGCGGTCTGGTGGCGGGACTACCAGACCCGTCGGCTGAACCTGCGCACGGCCGGTAGGGGCGAGCCGCTGTCCCCGCGGGAGCGGGTCAAGCTCCGCCGCACAGGCGAACAGGCACCCCGCCAGCACGAAATGCGCGTGGACCAGGTGATGGAACGCGGGCTGTGGCCTGACCGCCGCCGCGAGCAGTTCGCGCACGCGAAGGGTGCGATCCGATGAACAATCCTAGGAACGTCCTAACCCGGCCCACGCCCCGGTTCGTCCGTATCCGGCACCGCGCCGAGACCCCGCCGAAGCCTCTCGGTTGCCGGTGGTGCGGACATCCGCCGTACGCACACGACGCGGCCAGCCTCCCATACCGCCGTCACCACCAGTGGGAGCACCCCACCAACGCCCAGATGGGCGCCCGCCTGGACGCGCGCCGCCGCCTCGGCCTGTGCGGTGGCTTCCCCGCCCCAGCGCCGCTACGGCCGCTGAAGGTCCACCCGCCCGGCGTCGGCCCCCGCCACGTCGGCCCCACTCGGCCGGTCACCGTTCTCCCGGCCCCGAAACGCGACTGCTCACCGGACACATCTTCCTCGAGGGACTGGCACGAGCCGTACCGGCGTGGAGCAGTGGCATGAGCCGGGCACGAGGACGGCATGCTCCCGATGCGCCCGCCGTCGACGTCGCCCCAAAGCGTTGGGACCAGGCCAAGCAGGCGGCCGCCGTCCAACTCGACCAACTGGAGCCCGGCTGGCACGTCATGTACGGCACCTGGAACCGCCGGTTCTACGCGATCGCCCTCTGGTCGTGCGAGCCGCTGATGATCAACTCGCACACCCTCGAGGGATTGCGCGAGCTCATGCGTCAGTCCGAGCTCGAAGTGATCCATTCTCCGGGGAGGGCAGCATGACCAGCTGCGACGAGCACGAGCGCGAGCCCATTAGGAATGACGACGAGCCGCGCGACCCATACGGCATGCCCACGACCGCACGGATTTCCGTGGGCGGCTACTTTCCCGGCGCCATCAGTCGGCGCCTTTCGCTCCCCGGGTCGGCTCCGGCCCTACCGGCACAACGCCGGGCCATGAGCGGAGTACCGCGACTGGACCCCGACAACGTCGATGATGAGCCGGTGCTGTGGACGTGGGACGCCGACGATCTGGGCGGGCGCGGAGTTCGTGGCGTGACGGACACGTCCGTCAGGGCGCGCAGAGCGCTACTGGCCGCCTTGCACACCATGCCCGATCGTGGCCGGGGGACAGTCCGCCCGGCGCGGTTGGACCTCTTCGCCTACCCCTACCCGTGCTACCGGTACGGGCCCATCCTGGTGCGCGCTAACCGGGACCATGCCAGCGGCGCGATCGTCTTCCACCATGGCGAGGAGCGATGCGGTTGAGCCGACCCGATGCCGGGCGTGTGACCGAGCACCTGCGCCACTATGGCCGTCCCCTCGCGTGTTCCCTCGTGGAAGAGCTCCTGTGCGGCTGTTGCGTCACCGTGGGTTCGCCACCCTCGAAGCCCTTGGCTGCCGGGTTGACGAGCATGAGGAGCTACCTCGCCGGTACTGCGGGTCCGAGGTGACGCCATGATCGAGCCGGAGCGAATGTGCCGCAAGTGTGTACGCCCGCTGAGCCGGTACAACACCGATGATGTGTGTGGCCCGTGCGCTGCGGACGCTCGACCGGTACCAGCGGAGGTGTGGACCCTTCCTGATATCCGTGAAGCGCTTGCTTCATGGGATCTTGTCGCCGTATGCACGTTGATCCGCGAGCATACCGGGATGAGTCAGGAGAGACTGGCGGAGCTTATCGGGCGATCTCAGTGCTATGTGTCTCAGCTCGAATCGGGGACCCGGCTGGCCAGCGGCGTGACGATGGTACGCGATCTGGTTGATGGCCTGGGCATTCCCACCGAACTTCTCGGTGGCGAAGGCCCGTCATAACTCGGCGTTACTGGCCGCTGCGGTGGTGTTCACCGGTTGCGAGATCCCGGCTGCTAAATGGTGAACACCACCCGGCAGGAGCGGTGACTGCCAGTGCTGCCTGAGAACGGCTCGGGGCGTGGGGCTTGTCACGTTGCGGAGGCGGGGGGAGGTTGGGTTATAGTCCCCGTAGGTCATGAGTGTCAGCGTCAAGCCCCGGCTCGCTGACCGGCAACCCTCGCGCTCGCGGCGGGGTGCCCCGGGTGAGGACCAGGTCTGGTGCGAGGTGCGCCAGTCAAGCGCGGGCTCCGTCATACCAACGCCATGGCCGGGGTCCCATGACCCTAGGAGGCCGGCGTTGTCCGCACTCACTGTCCTGAATCCCGTCGTTTCCGGCTCGGACGCCTCCGGCGGCTCCAGGCCCGGCAGTGCTTTCCAGGGCGAGGCGGCGGGACGTACCGCTCCGGCCATCCCCGCCGTGCTCGGTGGAGATCTGGAGGTCCCGGTCAAGGGCGGCGGGCTCGTGCGGTACGCCAACCTCGACTACGCGGCGAGCGCCCCCTGTCTGGAGCCGGTGAGCGCCGCGGTCGCCGCCGCGCTCCCGGCCTATTCCAGCGTTCACCGGGGAGCCGGGTACGCCTCGCAGCTCACCACGGCGCGCTACGAGCAGGCCCGGCACACCGTGCGCGCCTTCGTCGGCGCCCGTCCCGGTGACGCCGTCGTGTTCACCCGCAACACCACGGACGCGGCGAACCTGCTGGCCCGTTGCCTGCCCGAGGGCACCACCGTCGTGGTCTTCGAGACCGAGCACCACGCGTCCCTGCTCCCCTGGCCCGAGGCGGTACGGCTGGCGCCCCCGCGGTTCCCCGGCGAGGCGGTCCGCGCGGCGGACGAGACCCTGGCGGCCATCGAGGGACCCAAGCTCCTGGTCGTCACCGCGGCCTCGAACGTGACCGGCGAGCTGTGGCCGATCGCCGCCCTGGCCCACATCGCCCACCGGCACGGCGCGCGGATCCTCGTGGACGCCGCGCAGCTCGTCCCCCACCGCCGGCTCAACCTGACCGCGCTCGACCTGGACTACGTGGCGTTCTCCGGGCACAAGCTCTACGCGCCGTTCGGCGCGGGCGCCCTGATCGGCCGGGCCGACTGGCTCGCCCAGGCCGAGCCGTACCTGCGCGGGGGCGGCGCGTCGAAGGCCGTCACCGGAGGCGCCGGGCAGGGGCTGCCGCTGGACGCCGAGTGGAGCGCGGACCCCGAGCAGCGGCACGAGGCCGGCACGCCGAACGTCCTCGGCGCCGTCGCCCTGGCCGCCGCCTGCGACGCCCTCTCGGCCACCGGCTGGACGGCGTTGATCAGGGAGGAGGAGCGCCTCGTCGAACTGCTGCGCGACGGCCTCGCCGCGATCGCGGGCGTCCACGAGCTGTCGCTCTGGGGGCCCGCCCACCCGCGCGTCGGCATCGTCTCCTTCGTGGTCGAGGGCTGGACCGCCAGGGAGGTCGCCGAGACGCTGTCCGCCGAGTACGGCATCGGGGTGCGCGACGGCAAGTTCTGCGCCCATCCCTTCGTCAGGCACCTGCTCGACGCCGTCGGCCAGGCCGCCGACGGTTCGTGCGCGGACGGCACCGCCGGGGCCGTACGGGCGTCCATCGGCATCGGGACGACCGAGGAGCACGTCCGCCGCCTGGTCACCGCCCTCTCGGATCTTGCCTCACGCCGCTGACGTGACAGCATGGGGTTTATGACCGAACCTCGCGGAGCTGGCACCGGAGGCGCGCGCACCGAACGGGTCGTGGGGATCGGGGCCGGGGCCAAGGAACTGGCCACCGAGGACATGATCCTCAACATCGGCCCCCAGCACCCCTCGACCCATGGTGTCCTGCGCCTTCGGCTCACCGTGGACGGCGAGCGCATCGGCAGCGCCGAGCCGATCGTCGGCTACATGCACCGTGGCGCCGAGAAGCTCTTCGAGGTCCGCGACTACCGGCAGATCATCGTGCTGGCCAACCGGCACGACTGGCTGTCGGCCTTCGCCAACGAGCTGGGCGTCGTCCTCGCCGTCGAACGCATGCTGGGCATGGAAGTGCCGGTCAGGGCGGTGTGGGCGCGCACGCTGCTCGCCGAGCTGAACCGCGTGCTCAACCACCTGATGTTCCTCGGGTCGTATCCCCTGGAGCTCGGCGCCATCACGCCCGTGTTCTACGCCTTCCGCGAGCGAGAGACCCTGCAGGCCGTCATGGAGGAGATCTCCGGCGGGCGCATGCACTACATGTTCAACAGGGTCGGCGGCCTGAAGGAGGACCTCCCGTACGGCTGGCTCGACCGGGTCGCCCAGGCGGTCGCCGACGTGCGCAGGCGGCTGCCGGACATCGAGAACCTGATCTCCGGTAACGAGATCTTCCTCGCGCGCACCCGGGGGGTCGGGGTGCTCGACCGCGAGACGATCATGCAGTACGGGGTCAGCGGGCCGATCGCCCGCGCCTCGGGGGTCGATCTCGACCTGCGCCGCGACGAGCCGTACCTGGCCTACGGGGAGCTTCCCGTCAAGGTGGTCACGCGCTCGGCGGGTGACTGCCATGCCCGTTTCGAGGTGCTGCTCGACCAGGTGAAGGTCGCGCTCGACCTCGCCGACGCGTGCGTGGAGCGCCTGCGGTCGCTGCCGCCCGGTCCCATCAACCAGCGGCTGCCCAAGGTGCTGAAGGTGCCCGAGGGCCACACCTACGCCTGGACCGAGAACCCGCTCGGGCTCAACGGCTACTACCTGGTGTCGCGGGGCGAGAAGACGCCGTGGCGGCTCAAGCTGCGCAGCGCGTCCTTCAACAACGTGCAGGTGCTCAGGGAGATGCTTCCCGGCCACCTGATCTCGGACATGGTGGCCATCCTCGGCTCGATGTTCTTCGTCGTCGGCGACATCGACAAGTGATCTTTTTTCGGGGTTTCTCACCACGAATCTCGCGAGACGCGTTTAACACCGTCGATCTCGTGAAGGAACAACATTGCGTAAAGGGACAGGGATCAAGGGATTAAGGGTGGCTCCTTGCAGAGCGGGGCCCGGCCTCGGGGCCGGGCCCCGCTGGTCGTCCTCAGTCCTTCGCGTCGTCGTCGGGGCGCTTGGGCACCCGGCAGCAGTGCTCCAGGAACAGAGCCGCGCAGACGAGCACCACACAGGAGATCAGCGAACCGCCGGCGAGGAAGAAGTCACGCCGGGGGGTGTCCTGGTCGAGCAGCGGGACGACGTGGAAGACGAAGCCCGCGAACACCCCGGCGAACGCGGCTCCCACGTAGGCGGACGCCTTGGCCAGCGCGGCCAGCCGGGCCACGGCCAGCGGCTCCACCGGCTTGGTGCCGGGCCTGCGTTCGATGCGGGCCCGGGTCATCCACCCGCTGTACGCCTCGCCGACCGCCAGGATGAGCACTGTCGGTATGGCGGTCCACGGCACGGTCGGCAGATCTGAGTAGACCTTCTGCAACACGGCCCACGTCAGGACCGTGAAAGCGACCACCAACAGGACGAGCACGCCGGGACGGCTCGGTTTCACGCGATCCTCCTCTTGTCTCCCCACCGCAACCCGCGGACCCCTCGTGCGCCGGCCGGCTGCCCGCGGAGGGTGGTGGGCTCCCGACCGGCCTGTCCACAGGCCGGGGACGGATCGTGCCCCGACCGGCCGGCCACGGGCCTCGGGCGCCCGTCAGCCGGGGGGCTGCAGGGCCAGGTCGGCCCGTAGTCGCACGCCGCTCTGGTCGAGGTCGGCGAGCAGACCGGCCACCGACCCCCGCCCGGGAAGCACCGCCCCTGGATCGGCCTGCGACCACGGCACCAGCACGAACGCCCGTTCGTGGGCCAGAGGATGCGGGAGCGTGAGCTCGGGGTCGTCGGAGAGCAGGTCACCGACCATGATCAGGTCGACGTCGAGGGTGCGCGGACCCCACGGCTCCAGGCGGACCCGGCCGAAGGCGGTCTCCACGCTCAGCGCACGCTCCAGGATCGCCTGGGGGCCCAGCGTCATGGTCTGCCCGATCACCACCGCGTTGAAGTACGGCCGCTGATCGGGCGGTCCGCCCACCGGGTCGGTCTCGTAAACCGGGGACACCGCCACGAAGTCGAGCCCGGGGGCGTCGAAAAGCGCGTCAACGGCACCTTGAAGCGTGTCGAAGCGGCGGCCGACGTTGCTGCCGAGCGCCAGAACGACCTTCATTAGCGCCTCCTCCTCACTGTCACGATCACGTCGTCGAAGGGAAGCGGGATCGGCGCGGCGGGCTTGTGCACCTTGACCTCCACCTCCTCGACCAGCTCGTTGGCGAGGCACGCGCCCGCCAGGCGCTGTGCCAGGGTCTCGATCAGGTTGACCGGCTCACCCTCGACGATGCCTGCCAGCCGGACGGCGAGCTCGCCGTAGTCGACGGTCTTGGCCAGGTCGTCACCGGCGGCGGCCGGGGCGGTGTCGAGGAAGAGCGTGATGTCGACCACGAACTCCTGGCCCAGCTCGCGCTCGGCGGGCAGGCAGCCGTGCCGCCCCCGCGCCCGGAGCCCCACCAGGCTCACACTGTCACGCGGACCCGTCTCGCCGGGGATGGTCATTCGTCGTCCTCGTCGTCGTCATCCTCGCCCTGGAGGACGGGGGAGCCATGGTGGAACCAGAGCCGCCAGCCCGCCTGGGTCCTCACGAAGGTGTTGGTGGCGACCACCCGGCCCGCCGCGAAGGTGGCGTCCTCGGTGTCGGCGGCGGTGAGGATGTTCTCCGCGCAGGTGAGCACCGCGACGTCGCCGATCACGGTGGTGCGGACGTCGGTCAGCACGAACTGGATATAGGGCGTGTTCGCCATGATCAGCGCCCACGAGCGCAGTACCTCGGGCCGGCCGCTCAGCATCGGCCAACCGGGATGGACGCACATCGCCACCCG
Organism: Sphaerisporangium sp. NPDC049003; assembly: GCF_043197795.1. Classification (NCBI taxonomy): domain Bacteria; kingdom Bacillati; phylum Actinomycetota; class Actinomycetes; order Streptosporangiales; family Streptosporangiaceae; genus Sphaerisporangium; species Sphaerisporangium sp. NPDC049003. The sequence goes on along the minus strand of NZ_JBICTU010000009.1, from coordinate 202,303 downwards.
GCCCTCGCCGTCGTCGGCCCAGATCTCGGTCATGCGGTCGAGGTCGCCGCTCTCGATCGCGGTGTAGAAGGCCTCGTTGAGCTTCTCGATCTCCGCTGCCGTCGTGCTCATAGAACCCCCTCCCCCTCTCGCCAGGCCGCCGCGACACGCACGGCGTCGGCGTTGGAAGGCACGTGGTGCACCCGCACGCACCAGGCGCCGGCGTGGGCGGCCAGTGCGGTGACAGCGAGCGTGGCGTCGTCGGACCGGCCGAAGGGCCTCGGGGTGCCATCGGGGTCGGCCAGCAGGCGGCCGAGGAAGCGCTTTCGCGACGCTCCGATGATGATGGGGTAACCAAGCTCGCCCAGCCTGCCGATGCCGGCGAGCAGGGACCAGTTGTGCTCGGCCCGCTTGGCGAAGCCGAGGCCCGGGTCGACGATGATCTGCCGCTCGTCCACGCCCTCGGCGAGCACGGTGTCGACCCGCTTGCGCAGCTCCTCGGTGACCTCGGTCACCACATCGGAGTAGATCGCGCGCCCGTCCATGTCGTGGCTGTGGCCACGCCAGTGCATCACGACGTAGGGGACGCCGGCCGCCGCCACGACACGCGGCATCGCCGGGTCGGCCAGGCCGCCGCTGACGTCGTTGACCAGGCTCGCGCCCGCGCTCACTGCGGCCTCGGCCACCTCGGCGCGCATGGTGTCGACGCTGACCGTGACACCCTCTTCCGACAGGGCGCGGATGACGGGCGACACGCGCCGCAGCTCCTCGGCCAGGGAGACCCTGGCCGCGCCCGGCCGGGTGGACTCGCCGCCCACGTCGACGATGTCGGCTCCCTGCTCGACCAGATCGAGGCCGTGGCGCACGGCCACCTCGGGGTCGAACCACTCGCCGCCGTCGGAGAAGGAGTCGGGGGTGACGTTGACCACGCCCATGACCAGGCAGCGCCCTTTGTCGGGCACGCCTGGCACCCTCCATGTGGTGGTCATGGCGTCAAGCCTAGGTGCTCCCCAGTGACGATCTGTGCCATGGGTCCGGCTTGTGGATAACGAATCGGATCGACGCACCCGGAGGATCGTGCCCCGGCTCAGCGGCGGCCGAGGATCAGGGCCATCGCCTCGGCGCGGGTCCTGTCGCTGTCGCGGAAGTCACCGCGGACGGCCGACGTGATGGTCTTGGCACCCGGCTTCCGCACGCCCCGCATGGTCATGCAGAGATGCTCGGCCTCGATCACGACGATGACGCCGCGCGGCGCGAGCACTTCCATCAGCGCGTCGGCGATCTGCGACGTCATGCGCTCCTGGACCTGCGGGCGCCTGGCGTAGACGTCGACCAGCCTGGCCAGCTTGGACAGGCCGGTGATCTGCCCCTTGGCGTTCGGCACGTACCCGACGTGGGCGACGCCGTGGAAGGGGACGAGGTGGTGCTCGCAGGTGGAGAACACCTCGATGTCCTTCACCAGCACCATCTCGTCGTGGTCGGCGTCGAACACGGTGGTCAGGACGTCCTCGGGGGCCTGCCCCAGCCCGGCGAACTGCTCGGCGTACGCGCGAGCGACCCGGGCGGGGGTGTCGAGCAGGCCGTCCCGGTCCGGATCCTCGCCGATCGCGAGAAGGATCTCACGAACGGCCTTCTCGATCCGGTCCGAGTCGACCTTGAGCGGAGTCGCACTCACCTGTCAGGCCTCGTCCTGAGGCGCCGGGTGATGGTCGTTGTGCAGCAGGGACCCGGGAGCCGCCTGGTTGCCGACGGGAAGCGCGGTGCCGTTGCCGTTGCCCGCGACCTCCTTGGGCGTGAGGATCGGCGGCCGGTCGGAGGGAAGCCGCTTGCCGTACCCGGAGTACGACGGACGCTTCTCCCTGACGACCACGGGAGCGAAGATCTCGACGACCTGCTGGCGGGAGAGGGTCTCCTTCTCCATGAGCTCGAGCACGAGGTTGTCTAGCACGTCGCGGTACTGGACGAGGATCTCCCAGGCCTGGTCGTGGCCGGCCTCGATCAGGCGGCGGACCTCCTCGTCGATCGTCGAAGCGATCTTCTCGGAGTAGTCGCGCTCGTGGCCCATGTCACGGCCGAGGAAGACCTCGCTGTTGCCGGTGCCGAACTTGCGGGCTCCGAGGTGCTCGCTCATGCCGTACTCGGTCACCATGCGGCGGGCGATGGAGGTGGCCTTCTCGATGTCGTTGGCCGCGCCCGTCGTGGGCTCGTGGAAGACCAGCTCCTCGGCGGTGCGCCCGCCGAGCAGCATCGCCAGCTGGTCGAGCATCTCGGACCGGGTGGCGAGGAACTTGTCCTCCATGGGGAGCGTCATGGTGTAGCCGAGGGCCCGGCCACGGGACAGGATCGTGATCTTGTGTACCGGGTCGGAGTTGGGCAGGGCGTGCGCGACCAGGGCGTGCCCGCCCTCGTGGTAAGCGATGATCTTCTTTTCCTGGTCGGACATGACCCGGCTCTTGCGCTCGGGACCCGCCATGACGCGGTCGATGGACTCCTCAAGGGTGTTCATCGTGATGAGCTTCTGGTCCTGGCGGGCGGTCAGCAGCGCCGCCTCGTTGATCACGTTGGCCAGGTCGGCGCCCGTGAAGCCAGGCGTGCGGCGGGCGATGACGTCGAGGTCGACGTCCTGCGCGAACGGCTTTCCCCGCCCGTGGACGCGGAGGATGCCCTTGCGGCCCTCCAGGTCGGGCCGGTCGATGACGACCTGGCGGTCGAACCGGCCGGGGCGCAGCAGCGCGGGGTCGAGGATGTCGGGCCGGTTGGTCGCCGCGATCAGGATCACGCCGCCCTTGACGTCGAAGCCGTCCATCTCGACAAGGAGCTGGTTCAGCGTCTGCTCGCGCTCGTCGTGGCCGCCGCCGAGGCCCGCGCCGCGGTGCCGTCCGACGGCGTCGATCTCGTCGATGAAGATGATCGCCGGAGCGTTCGCCTTGGCCTGCTCGAACAGGTCGCGCACTCGGGAGGCGCCGACACCGACGAACATCTCGACGAAGTCGGAACCGGAGATCGAGTAGAACGGCACGCCGGCCTCACCCGCGACCGCACGGGCCAGCAGGGTCTTGCCGGTGCCGGGCGGGCCGTACAGCAGCACGCCCTTGGGGATCTTCGCACCGATCGCCTGGAACTTGGCCGGGGCCTGCAGGAACTCCTTGATCTCCTGGAGCTCCTCGATGGCCTCGTCGGCGCCCGCGACGTCGGCGAAGGTGGTCTTGGGAGTGTCCTTGGTGATGAGCTTCGCCTTGGACTTCCCGAAGTTCATGACCCGGGAGCCGCCGCCCTGCATCTGGTTCATGATGAACAAGAAGAGAAGGACGATGATGACGATCGGGAGGAAGCTCACCAGCAGACCGACGAGGAAGTTCTCGGTCGGCACGGTGACCTTGTATCCGCCGGGCAGCTTGCCCGCCTCGACCTGGGTCTGAAGCTGCTTCTGAAGCTCGACGCCCTGCCCCTGGACCCAGTACGAATAGAAGCGATCCTCGCCGCCGATCTTCTGGGCGGTCTTGATCTCTATGCGCTGGTCCTTGTCAACGATCACCGCGTTGTCGACAGCGCCCTTTTGGATCTGGCTGATGACGAACGAGGTGTCCTTCTGGGCATAGTTGCTGTTGCCGCTCCAGAACGTGGAGGCGAGAAGGAGCAGCACGACGATGCCCAGGATCCACAGCAGTGGCCCACGTGTAAATCGCTTGAGATCCATCCGATGCGGAACCCCTGCGGGCCCGTCCCTTCCTGAACACGGCCTGACGCCCCGGGCGAGCCCGGGGTTAGCGGCATCCCAAACCGCTCCTACTGATCACCCGGAGGTGATCGCACCTCCGAGACCTCCGAAGGTACACCGGGCCGCCGCGCAGGGTCACTGCCCCGGCGACACCGGCTTTGTCCTACCAACGTACGTCAGGCGGTCCCGTGTTCCCCACGACGAGACCGAATAACGCTGTATCGCACCAGTTGACGATCAGAAACTTCGCTCAGGGCTTACTCCGCCCCGTACACATGGCGCGCCAGAGTGCCGATGAACGGCAGGTTACGGAAGCGCTCGGCATAGTCGAGCCCGTACCCGATCACGAATTCGTTGGGGATGTCGAACCCGACGTACTTCACATCGATCGGCACCTTCACGGCCTCCGGCTTGCGGAGCAGGGTGCAGATCTCCACGGAGGCGGGGTCACGCGACTGCAGGTTGTGGATCAGCCACGACAGTGTCAGCCCGGAGTCGATGATGTCCTCGACCACCAGGACATGCCGCCCGGCGATGTCGGTGTCGAGGTCCTTGAGCGTTCTGACGACGCCCGACGACTTGGTGCCCGCGCCGTACGACGAGACGGCCATCCAGTCCATCTGGACCTCGATGTGCAGGGCCCGCGCCAGATCGGCCATGATCATGACCGCACCCTTGAGAACTCCGACGATCAATAGGTTCTTGCCCGCGTAATCCGCGTCGATCTGCCCGGCGAGCTCCTTGATCTTCGCCTGAAGCTCTTCCTCGGGGATGAGGACCTTTTCCAGGTCCATGCCCATGTCGGCTGCGTCCACCTGGGGTTGTTTCCTTCATGAGAGGGTGCTGGCGAATATCAGGGTGCCATACCGCCGGACCACTCCGATCCCCCCGGGTAACTCCACCACCCGCTGGCCGCGCCATTCGGTGATCAGCCGGTCGACCTGTTCGATGTGGACGGCCGCCAGCGCGGACGCCGTCGCGCCCGCCGCGAGGGCCGCCCGCTGGATCACCCGCCGCCGCACCGCGCCGGGCAGTTCCTCCAGCCCGGCGACCGTCAGCCCGGCGCCGATTTCCCTGAGCTCGGCGTACACCTCGTCGGCCCATTCGTCGAGCGCGTCGGCGTCGTCCCTGCACAGAGCCGCCGTACGAGCGAGCGCCTCCGTCACGCCGGGCCCAAGCGCCCGTTCGAGCACCGGGAGGACGTCGTGCCGCACCCGCACCCGGGCGTACGCCGGGTCGGTGTTGTGCGGGTCGTCCCAGGGCACGAGGCCGAGCGCCTCGCACGCGGCCCTGGTGGTGCGCCGGGCGACACCGAGCAGGGGCCGCCGGTAGATCCCCGAGGACGCGGGCATGCCGGATAGCGAACGGGTGCCGCTTCCCCGGGAGAGCCGGAGCAGCACGGTCTCGGCCTGGTCGTCACGCGTGTGCCCCAGCAGCACCGCCGACGCGCCGAGCCGTTCCGCGGCCAGCGAGAGCGCCTCGTACCTGGCGTCGCGCGCCGCGGCCTCAGGACCGCCGGCCCTGCCCACCGTGACGGTGAGGGCCTCGGCAGGCTCCAGGCCGAACCGGCCGGCCAGGCCCGCCACCTCCCGCGCGCGCTCGCGCGAGCCCTCCTGCAGGCCGTGGTCGACGGTCAGGAGCCCGCCGCGCAGCCCCTGCCGGGGCGCGGTGAACCCCAGGCAGGCCGCGAGCGCCAGCGAGTCGCTCCCGCCGCTGCACGCGACCACCACGAGGGAGCCCTGCGGCACGTCGGCGAGCGAGAGCCGTACGGCACGTCGGATCTCCGCCACAGCGGGATGCGGTCCCATGCTCCTAGTGTGGTGCGGCCGGGGCACCCCGCCGACCAGCCGCGCCAGAGTGAGCGCGCCGGGTCCGCCGCGGCCAGGACACCCCCGACCAGCCACCCCGGAGTGAGCGCCTCGGCACGGCCGTGAGCCGGGATGGGCGGCTAGCTAGCCCTGCCCGTTGGCGGCCGGTAGCTCGGGCGCGCGGACGACGCGGGAGATCCACTGCTCGGGATTCTGGATCTCGGCGTGGTTCGGCAGCGTGGCGGGCGAACCCCAGACGCGGTTGAACCCGTCGATGCCCACCTCGTCGACGACCTTGCGCACGAACGCCGACCCCTCGGCGTACTGCTTCATCTTCAGGTCGACGCCGAGCAGGCGCCTGATGGTCCTGTCGAACCGGGAGCCGCCCTCCCTGCGGTGCTGGAACTTCGAGCGGATGTCGGCCACGGACGGCACGACCGAGGGCCCGACGGCGTCCATGACGTAGTCGCCGTGCCCCTCGACCAGCGTCATCACGGCCGTGAGCCGGTCGAGGATCTCCTTCTGCTCCGGCGTCTGGATCGCGTCGATGAGGTTGCCCTCGCCGCCCTTGAGCGCGTCGGCGACGGCGTCGGAGGCGGCGCGCATGCGTTCGAGCAGGGTGCCGAGGTCGAGGTCTGAGGCGAGCAGGAACTCGGTCATCTGCGCGCGGACGTACTCGCGAAGCCAGGTCACTCCGGTGAACTGCACCCGGTGGGTCTCCTCGTGGAGGCAGACCCAGAGCCGGAAGTCACGGGGGTTCACGCCGAGCTCGCGCTCGGTGTGCACGATGTTGGGCGCGACCAGCGTGAGCCGCCCCGTGGGCGCCCGCCCGCTGGGGTCCGGCGGCAGGAACAGCTCGTACTGCCCGAGCACGCGCGAGGCGAGGAAGGCCAGCACCGCGCCGACCTCCACGCCGGTCACGCGGGAGCCGACCGCGCCCACGATGGCGGGGATCTGCGTGCGGCCGGAGCTCATGCGCTCGGTCAGCGGTTCGAGGACGACACGGAAACCTTCGACGTTGGCGCGGATCCACCCGGGACGGTCCACGACAGTGGCCTCCTCGGGCGACGCGGCCCCGTCGATGCGGGCGAACTCCTGCACGTGCCCTTCGGCCTCGCGCGACAGCCGCCTGAGCTCGGTGACAGCGTGCCTGGCCTCGTCCCGGCTCACCTGCGGCCCAGGTCGGACAAGGCGTACACCGGTAGTTACGGCCAGATCCCAGTCGATCACCTGCATGTTCACCACCGTACGTCGTGCGGCGCGGTTATGAGCAACCGCACCCGGAGACGAGTGCGGCCATCCGGTCGAGCGCCGCCACAGCCCCGTCCGGGTCAGGCACGTTGTCGGCCATGAAAGCGAAGGCCACCAACCGGCCGTCGGCCGTCCTGGCGAGACCCGTCAGGGTGTTCACCCCGTTCAACGTGCCCGTTTTGGCCCGTACCACTCCCGCCGCGGCCTTGGTGTCCTGCTTGCCGTACCGGTGGCCGAGCGTGCCGGTGAACCCGGCGATCGGCAACCCGCTGATGAGGGCGTGCAGGCGCGGGTTGGCGGGCGAGGCCGACAGGGCGATCAGGCGGGCGAGCGCGGTGGGCGTGATGCGGTTGCGGGTGGACAGCCCGCTCCCGTCGTAGACGGTGACGCCGTCACCCACGCCGAGCCTCTTCAGCGTCCCCTGGACGGCCTGCGAGACACCGGTGAAGGTGCCCGGCTTGCCCTCCTTGAGCGCGACGAGGTGGGCCAGCGCCTCGGCGACGTCGTTGTCGCTCAAGGTCAGCATGTGCTCGACGAGCGCGTACACCGGCGGTGACTCGACTCTGGCGATCTCCGTGGCGGTCGCGGCCGTCTTGGCCCGCCTGATCGACTTGCCGACCTTGACGCCGTACCTGGCCAGCAGGGAGCCGAACGCCTCGGCCGCCGACCTCGGCGGGTCGGGGTGGCGGGCGGAGCCCCGGGGGTCCTGGCGGCCCTCGTCGATCATCAGAGCGGTCACGGGGGCGACGCTGCCCTCGGGCACGTAGCCCGGCTTCCAGCCCGGAGCGGTGCGCGGGCCCGAGAAGAGCGAGTCGTCGTAGCTGAGGCTGACCGAGGCGACGCCCGCGGCCTTGAGCGCCCTGGCCGTACGGGACGCGAGCGCCACGAGCGAGGCGGACCGAGGATAGTCGGAATCTTTACCGGCTTTTGGCCCGGTGAGCAGGGGATCGCCCCCGCCGACCAGCGTGATCGCGCCTGCCTTGGACTGGACGACGCGCGTGGCCACCCGGGTGTCGGGGCCCAGGGAGGTCAGCGCGGCGACGGCCGTCACGACCTTGGTCGTGGAGGCGGGCGTGACGCCGGTGTCGGCCTTGCTGCCGAAGAGCGTGGTGCCTCCTGCGATGTCGAGGACCACCGCGCCGACGTTGTCGCCCAGCGCGGAATCGCCGAGCGCGTGGGCGAGCCGCGCGGCCAAAGTACCCTTTCCCGGGGGAGATCCACCGGGAGGCGGCGCCAGCACCGGTCCCGCCGTCACGATGGCGACGGGAGCCCTGGTCGGCGGGGCGGCCTTGCCTGGCGGCTTGGCGGTCAGGCCGTCCAGCCCGCCCGCGAGTACGAACGCGCCCATGGCGCAGACGAACGCCTGAAGCAGGGCGAGGGTCGCCACCGCGACCAAGCGCTCGCGCCGCACCACCTCACCGACCTCTTTCCCGCATGCGTCATCCTGGATATACGCCTACGAGACATTAACGCCCGTCCGGGACTACCCGGGGGGCTTGAGCGGAGGAACCGCAGTGGAGTTCGACGTTGTCGTTGAGATCCCTAAGGGACAACGCAACAAGTACGAGGTTGATCACAAGACAGGCCGGATCCGGCTGGACCGCCTTCTTTTCACCTCCACGCAGTACCCCGCCGACTACGGCTTCATCGAGGACACCCTCGGTGAGGACGGCGACCCGCTCGACGCCCTCGTGCTCCTCCAGGAACCGACCTTCCCCGGCTGCCTGATCAGCTGCCGCGCGGTGGGGATGTTCCGGATGACCGACGAGAAGGGCGGAGACGACAAGGTCCTCTGCGTCCCCGCCACCGACCCTCGCATGGAGCACATCCGCGACATCCACCACGTGCCCGAGTTCGACCGGCTGGAGATCCAGCACTTCTTCGAGGTCTACAAGGACCTGGAGCCCGGCAAGTCCGTCGAGGGCGCCAACTGGGTCGGCCGGGTGGAGGCCGAGATCGAGATCCACCGCTCGATCAAGCGCCATCTCGATCACGTCGAGCCCGAAGAGGCCGAGGGACATCCGGTCAAGGGCCAGCACTGACCCTCGCCCGCGTCGTCCCCTTTCATGTGAACCGCCGTCGGCGACCGCCGGCGGCGGGCTCTTGAGAAGCCCGAAGTAAGCACCATGGCGCCACATAATCCACAGCTTCCCCATGGTCACATCGCGCACACGCCCTTTGTCACTTTCTGTAATCAGGCAAGGCGGAACAGGCGCGTTATCCACGGGCGCACGCCGGCGGGCGGGGGGACGGGACCCCGGGGGTAGGTGAAGACGGGCGCCTCACGGCCGTACGCCGCGCGCAGCTCGGCCGCCTTGCACCAGTCGGCGATCGTGCGGCTCGCCGCCCAGGCCGCTCCCAGCGCCGGGCGCGCCTCCGCGTGCCGTTCCCAGATGCGCATCAGCGTCACGGTCGCCTGGGCGGCGGTGTACCCGTCGTCGGGATAGGCGGTGCCGGCGAGATAAGGGGCCGTGACCTGGCCCGCGAACCGGGTGTCGAGCACCCAGGTCCAGTTGGAGACCACCAGGCCGAGCGCGACGTCGGGGATCCCGGCGGCGGCGGCGTACATGAGGTGCTGCCGGGGCCCGGTGAGGCGGCGCCCCGGCCACATCCAGGCGATGTCGCCGGGGACCTGGCCATCTGACAGCCAGGACAGCACGGCCAGGCCCCGCGCCGTCTGCAGGCGGCACAGCTCCAGCACGTCGCGCAGCATGCGCGGCCCCGGATCGAGCCACACCGGCCAGTCGGCGCGGTGAATGCGGGGCACGAGGCCGGTCAGCTCGGGCGCGATCGGGTGCGGGAACACCCTGCGGCCCAGATGCGCGTCGTCACGGACGCTGAACACCGGCCGCCGCGGCCTCGATGGGAGCCTCCTCCACGACCCTGTGCCCCGCGTGACGGTGAGAGAAGCTCGGCGCCGGGGTCGCGGACGGGGCGACGGTGGCGGGCGGCGCGACGGTGGCGGGCGGCGAGGTGGAGGAAGGGGACGGCGCGGGCCGGGTGGACGAAGGACAGGGAGTGGGGACGGGGTTGTGCTGGTGGCTGGGCGTCGGCGCCGGCCCGCCGCTCGGATGCTCCCTCGGCGGCGGGGGAGGCGTCGGCGGGGGCGTCATGGGAGGCGCGGGAACGGTGGGCACGGTTGGCACGATGGTCGGGGCCGCGGGCGGGGTTCCGGCCGGCCGCGAGGTGGGAGAGGACGAGGGCGCCGGCAGCCTCGGGACCGGCGTGGGTGCGGAGCCTGGTGGCTTCGGCAGCGGCGCCGTCGGGATGGCGGCCTTACCTCCGGGCCGCAGGACGGCGACGGGCGCCGCGGCCCCGGGAGAGTGTGCGGCGGCCCCGGGAGAGAGCAGGGGAAGGGCCGGCGCGCCGTCGGCGACGGGCGCCACGGTCTTGCCGGGGCCCGGGGCTTGGGCTCCGCCGGGCGGTGAGCCATGCGTGGGGAAGATGTACGCGCCGCGCGCGAGCGGGTCGTCGGCCTGGCGCAGCGCGCCGGCGAAGACTACGGCGGCGGCGATGATCGCGACCGCCGCCACAGCGCCCGCAAGAGCCTGAGGCCAGCGCCGAGGCCCTTTGGTCTCGTGAACGGGAAACCCGCCGGCATCGAGCAACCCCGTGCGACGTGCGACGAACCGCCGGTAAGGGACCAGCTCGGGGTCGATGAAACAGCTCATCACGCGCACGCGCAGGGTCTCGGGCAGCTCCGCCCGCGGGAGCAGGTCGAAGACCTTGGCCGCGGACACCTGGCGCTCGCGATGGGGGGCGCAGACGGCGCAGTCCTCGATGTGCCGGAGGAGCCGCTCGCGGGTCTCCTCGTCGAGGAAGCCGGAGAGCCCGTCGAGGATGCGCGCCCTTCCCTCGCAGTCGTGCGAGGAGTTCCGCGCGACGATCTCGGTGGTGACGAGGTCCTGCAGGCGCTCGCCGGCGGCCTGGCGGAGGTGGTCGGCCCGTTCGGCCGTGGTCCCGAGCACGGTGGCGAGCTCGTGCTCGGGGATGGCGTGGCGGGTGAGCAGGTCGAGGATCTCGCGCTCTTCGACGGACAGGGCCCCCACGGCGTTCACCGCTACCAGGCGGAGGTCGCCGTCCGGGGCCTCCGGCACCACCGGGGCGCCCGGCACGGTCTCCTCGCCGTCGCCCGGCGGGATGACCGAAAGCCTGCGGAAACACTCCCCTCTTGCCAGTGCGTAGAGCCAGACACGCAGCCGCTCGGGGTCGGCCAGCGCGTGGACGTGCGCCTCTGCCGCGATCAAGGTGTCGCGGAGCGCGACCTGCGCGCTGTCAGAGCTTTCGAGCACGGCACGGGCGTATCTGTAGATGCTCTCGGCATAGGTGTCGTAGAGGGCAGCGAGGGCACCAGGATCGCGGGCGCGGAGTGCCTCGACCAGGACGCTGTCATTCATATAACCGACAGTAAAGGCTTGGTAACTGCTCGCTCCACCGTTTCCCGGACAATGACAAGCGTTGTATTAATATCGTAATGAAAGCCAGCAAGATTGCTCGCGGTCGCCGGCATCTAATATGGCCATCAAATTCGACATATCACCATTAAGTGCGGGTAGCGAAGGAAGCGCAGGTCGGGGGCCTCGCGCCTATTCACCATGCCGCCAGGCCGATTCTCACACAGCCGCGCGTCTCTCGATATACACATTTCGCCTGACATGACCGGTCATGACGAGACAGGGGCGATGACAGGGGCGATGACAGGAGCTGGGGACGGCGCCGGCCGGTCACGCCGCCGAACTCAGCCCCGCCTCCACGCACCGCCGGTAACGCCGGGACCAGTCCCGCCTCCACGCAACACGGTCACGCCGCGACCAGCCCCGCCTCCACGCAGCCCTGCGTGAGGCCTTCGAGGCCGAAGGCCTCCACCGGCCCCACGGCTCCCGCGGACGCCACGCCGTCGGTGGCGGCGGTGACGGCCGCCCACGCCAGAGCGCGCGCGGTGAAGTCGTACGGGTCGCCGCCGCGCAGTTCGACCGTGGAGAGCTTCCTGCCGCCCCTGTCGTAGGCCTCCGCGACGATCTGGGACGTGACCCCCTCGCCGCTCGGCACCGGCGAGTCGTCCCTCCCCGACTGGATCACCCGGTCGGCGACGGCCTCGGTGACCCGTTTGGCGCCGGGGATCGCCGCGATGAAGGGCGTCGCCCTCGACAGCACCCCGGCGGCCCTGGTCAGCCCGCCGAGCCAGCCCAGGTAGACATTGACCTCGCGCAGCCCCGAATACATACGGGGCAGGGCGAAATGCTCGGAGGCCCCCACGGAGAGCCCATGCCTGCGGCGGCCATTCACGATAAATGCCCGGGTACGCCCATGCTCGCGAAGAATGCGGCCATAACGGAAGCCGTACATCGGTTCGAGGAGCATTCCCAGGGCGGACGCCCGCGTCCCCGCGCTTGCCCGCCGGGCCATATTGCCCTGGATGAAATACCCGATATCCACGCGAACTGCTTCTGGGCCCGCCTTCCGAAGCGCCAGCGACGCCGCGAGGTTTCCCGGTACATAGTCATATCCGAAGGCCGTGAGCAACGTGGCGCCCGACGCGGCGGCGGCCGGGCCGTACCGCTGGAAGATGCGCCGGATGAACGTCGGCTCCCCGGTCGAGTCCAGGTAGACGCCGCCGGCCTCGATCGCGGCCTCGACGGCGGGCTCCCCCCAGCGGGCGAACGGCCCCACTGTGGAGATCAGCACGTTCCCGGGCTCGATGATCCGCCGTAGCGTCGCAGGACGGCTCACGTCCGCGACGGCGGTCCGCAGCTCCACCGGCAGTGAGGAGGCCAGCGCCTCCAGCCTCGCCTCGTCGCGTCCGGCCAGCAGAGGATGGACACCGCGGGCCAGGAGCGCCTCGGCGGTGAGCCGACCGGTGAACCCGGTCGCACCGAACAGGACAATCCGGGGGGAAGTCATGTAAGTACCGTAACCCCCTGGTGATTTCAAGATCCATAGCGGGGCGGGCCGGTCGCCACCGGAAGTGGGAATCGTCAGCCCGGCGCTCACGGCCGGCGGTCGACCGGCATCGCCTGGGACCCGCGATCCCTCGCGAACGGAGGCGTCTTCGGTTTGTCCATGCTGGGCGGCACGGCGCCGCTCATGGCGAGCTCCTCGTACGGCCGGCCGCTCGATCCCCACGTGCGGGCGGTGATGTCCGTACGGGCCACCGGCCCCGCGCCGTTGAGGCTGTCCACGGTCAGCACGAACCGGCGGGGAGCCCCGGCGTGGACGTCGTCCACGTACGTGCTGGCGCCGCCGACGAGCTTTCCGTCCTTGTCCCTGAGCAGCGCGGTGACCACGAGGCTGGTCGCGGCCTTCGCGTAGGGGTTCCCGACCGCGCCGGTCACGAGGTAGGAGCCGTTTCCCAGCTTCTCGGTGTTGGGCGAGGAGACCGGGAACGGGACGAACGCCGACGGGATCCGCGCCGCCTCCCGCCACTGCGCCGGCTTGTAGGCCACCTTCACGTCGACCGGCTTGGCCGAGGCCATGGCCTGGCCGGTGAACTTGAGCGACCCGGCCGGGGGCACGGCGTCCAGCGGCTGCTCCATGCGGACGACCTCCCTGCCGGCCGCGTCCCGCCCGACCACGGTGGCGGCGACGTTCTCGCCGAAGTGCCACCGGTTCGGGTTGCTGATGACGCCCGCCCAGGTCACCACGTAGCCACCGGTGCCCTGGCTGACCGATGAGGTCTGTTCCTTGATGACGAGCGGTTTGAGCGACTGCTTGGGCCGTGCCTCGTCGCCGCCGCACCCGGCCAGGAGCGTCGTTGCCGCCACTACCCCGAGTCCGAGTACGAGTGCTGTCGTGTTTCGACTACGCTGGGTCACAAGGCCGTCATAGCCCGGTTCGTCATACGCGACTCCTCCGACACGCGCAGGCCGTACCAGGTCTTTAACGCCTCCACACCTCCTGCCGGTGTGTCCGCGGTCAGCGCTCGCGAACCACCCGGGCCTCGTCCCACACCGGCTCCGGCGCCTCGTACACCCGGCCGTCGGAGCCGAAGACCAGATAACGGTCGAAGTCCGCGGCGAACCACCGGTCGTGGGTGACCGCGAGCACCGTGCCCGCGAACTGGTCGAGCCCCTCCTGCAGCGCCTCCGCGCTGGCGAGGTCGAGGTTGTCGGTCGGCTCGTCCAGGAGCAGCAGCGTCGCCCCCGACAGCTCCAGCAGCAGGATCTGCAACCTGGCCTGCTGGCCGCCCGAGAGCGTCTCGAAGCGCTGCTCTGCGATGCTCCCCGCCAGCTCGTAGCGGGCCAGGGCCTTCATCGCCTCGTTCTTCAGCCGGGCGTGCTCGGACATGACGATCTCGCAGGGCGTCCGGCCCTGGAGCTCCGGCCGGCTGTGCGTCTGGGCGAAGTGCCCGGGAACGACCCGGGCCCCCAGCCGCGCCACCCCCGTGTGCCGGATCTCCTCGCCCGCGATGAGGCGGAGGAAGTGGGACTTCCCCGAGCCGTTGGACCCGAGCACCGCGATCCGCTCGCCGTACCAGACCTCCAGGTCGAACGGCCGCATGAGACCGGTCAGCTCAAGGCCCTCGCAGATCACCGCGCGCTTGCCCGTGCGGCCCCCGCGCAGCCGCATGCTGATGAGCTGATCCTTGGGCGCCTCCTCGGGCGGCCCGGCCTCCTCGAACCGCCTCAGGCGGGTCTGGGCCGCGTGGTAGGCCGAGGACATGCCGTCGTTGTACGTGGCCTTCTGCTTGAGCATGGTGACCAGGCGTTTGATCTTGGCGTGCTCCTCGTCCCAGCGGCGGCGCAGCTCGTCGAGGCGCTCGTTGCGCTCCCTGCGCGCCGCCGCGTAGGTGGTGAAGCCGCCGCCGTGGATCCACACGTTGCCCGACTCGACGGTGACGATGCGGTCGGCGGCGTTCGCCAGCAACTGCCGGTCGTGGGAGACGAGCAGAACGGTCTTGGAGGTCTCCCTGAGAGCCTGTTCGAGCCAGAGCTTGCCCGGCACGTCGAGGTAGTTGTCGGGCTCGTCGAGGAGCAGGGTCTGGTCGGGCCCGCGGAACAGAGCCTCCAGCACCAGCCGCTTCTGCTCACCGCCCGAGAGGGTGTTGACCTCGCGGTACTTCACGTTGTCGTAGGGGGCGCCGAGGGCGGCCATCGTGCAGGTGTCCCAGAGCACCTCGATGTCGTAGCCGCCGGCGTCGGTGTAGTCGGTGATCGCCTGGGCGTAGCGCATCTGGGTCTTCTCGTCCTCGCGCTCCATCATGGCGAGCTCGGACTCGTTGAGCTTGCTCGCCGCCACGCGCACCCGCTCGGGGGCGACCGACAGGAGCAGGTCCTGGACGGTGCGTCCGTCACGGATGCTGCCGATGAACTGGCGCATGATGCCGAGGCCCCCGGAGCTTGCGACGCTGCCCTCGACGGGCCGCGCATCGCCCGCGATCAGGCGCATCAGCGTGGTCTTGCCCGCTCCGTTGGGCCCGACCAGCGCCGCCTTGACGCCTTCCCCGATGCGGAAGGAGACCTCGTTCAGCAACGGGCGCCCATCCGGCAGTACGTACGTCAGACGGCCGACCTCTACATGCGCCACGACAGATTCCTCCCCAGCCTTCTCGCGGAGGGTATCCAGCGCGGGCGGTTCCACGCATCTCGATATCGGCGGGCGCGGGCGTTCCGGTTCCCGGATGAGGGCGGTGCCTGCGGCCGGCGCACGCGCTCGGGCCCCTGATCCGTCCGCCAGGGGCCCTCGCCCGCGCGTCTACGGGATGATCTCCATCTGGCCCATCATCCCGATCGATGAGTGCTCCAGGAAGTGGCAGTGGTACATGTACTTCCCGAGGAAGTCGCGGAACGTGGCCTGGATCTTCACCGACCCGCCCGGCGGGACGAGCACGGTGTCCTTGAGGCCCGCGTCCTGCGGCAGCGGCGCGCCGCCGTTGCGCTGCAGCACCCTGAACTGCTCAAGGTGCAGGTGGAACGTGTGGTCGAGGGGGAAGGTCTCGGCGTTGATGATGTTCCAGATCTCGGTGCTGCCCCGCTTGATCTGGAAGTCGACCCGGTTCGGGTCGAACGCCTTGCCGTTGATCATGCCGACGGGGTCGGTGCCCGACAGGTCGAAGCTCATGGCCACGTCCCGGACGACCGTCGCGGCCGGAAGGGCGGGAAGCGCGCGGAGCACAGAGGGGACGCGGCTGCTGTCCGAGGCCTGCCGCACCACGTCGAACCTCAGCACGGGGTCGCTGCCGTTGGAGAGCACCAGCTTGGTGCCGACCGGGTAGCGGGAGAAGTCGACGACGACCTCCACTCGCTCGGCCGAGGCGAGCGCCAGCTCGGTCACCTGTACGGGCGCGGGGAGCAGCCCGCCGTCGGTGGCGATCTTCGTCATCGTCTGGCCGCCGAGGTTCAGCTGGAAGACGTGCTCGTTGGAGGCGTTGAGCAACCGGAACCGGTACTTGCGCGCCGCGACCGGGAAGAACGGCTGCACCTTCCCGTTGGCGAGGATCGTGGTGCGGTTGGCCGGGTCGGCGAAGACCAGCGCGCCGCTGGCGTCGAACTCCGCGTCGCGGAGCAGGATCGGCACGTCGTACGCCCCGGAGGGCAGGCCGAGGTACTTCTCGCTGTCGTCCTCGATCACGTACATGCCATGCAGGCCCCGGTAGACGTGCTCGGCCTCCATGTGGTGGGCGTGGTCGTGGTACCACAGCGTCGCGCCCTGCTGCGTGTTCGGGTAGTCGTACACGCGCGCCTGGCCGGGCTGGATGACGTCCATCGGGTGACCGTCGCTGACCGCGGGCACGTGGCCGCCGTGCAGGTGGACGTTCGCCGGCATGTCGATCTGGTTCTGGAACATGACCTTCACCCGGCGCCCGGTCTTGGCCCGGATGGTGGGGCCGACGAGCTGGCCGCCGTACGTGAGCACGGGGGTCTGGACGCCGGGCAGGATCTGGGCGTTGGCCGCCTGGATGGGAATCCTGTAGATGTCCACGCCGGCCGACTGCGTCGGCTGGAGCACCGTCGAGACGGGCATCTGAGTCGTGAACGGTGCGAGGGCCGGCCGTACGGTGCGGGCGGTCCGGTTGCCCAGGAGATATTCCTTGCTCAGGGGCTCGTCGCCCTTCGCGCCGGCCGGAGCCGACTTCGTGAACGGCAGCAGCATCGCTCCGCCGGCGGCGGCACCGAGCGCCAGTAATCGTCGTCGGTTCAGCATCAGTACCCCAATCAGTGCACAGCCGGGGCGAGGTCCCCCGCGACCCGCGACGCACCCCCGGGCGAGATGTTCGCCAACAGAAACCTCGCACCCGCGTCTCATGCGCGTCTTCTTCCAGATTGCTCACCTTTCATTTCAAAGGACGCGATTCGGTGGCAACCCCTAGATTCGGGCGAGGACCTGTCAACCCCTACCCCGACGCGATTCGCTATCGGCGACGTCCGGCATTAAACGCGCGCTGTTGACATCGATCGAACGGGGCTGGTACCTCTATTGCGATAACCTCGAAGGCAGAAATGTTCTATTCGCTCGAAGTGACGCGGTGCGGGCCGTGACGGCTCAGGCGAGCCGGTCGATCTCATGTCCGCCGCATTCATCTGCTCCCCCGGCCTGGCAGACCTCTTTGTGAGAAACGGCCCTGGCGGCGCGCCGACCGATTCGGCGGACGGCGCGAATTCATCATCCGAGGGTCGCGTATATAGCCGACGGCGCCTACTCGATGGGCGGGGCGGGGAACCTTCCCGAGCTTCTTGTGCTGCAGGACAAATACGGGCTCTTCCTGTGGTTCGACGACCCGCACGCCATTTCCGTCTGGGGGACAAGGGTGAGGGGTACGTCAAGCCGCATATCGGCGAGCTCAATCCTCAATCCGCTGACCCTGGTGACCGGTTCTCTGGAGAAAGGCTTCGGATGCGCCGGCGGCATCGTCATGCTGGGCCGTAAGGACGGCTCGTCCCACGGGACGCGGTGGCCGGCCGCGAGGCAACCTCGCGGCCGACCTTGCCGGCGCCATACTGATCACCCGCAGGGGTCCGAGGATCCCGCTGGTGCTGGGCGGGTCGCTCGGCGCCGCGGCGATGGCCCTCCTGGTCGGGGCCGTCGATCGTGGACGTGCCGCCGCGCGTCCGTACCGGCGATCCGGGCCCAGCCCGCTACGGCTTGAGGACGATCTTGTTGCAGCCGTCCTCCTTGTGCTTGAACATCTCGTATCCGCGCGGGGCGTCCTCCAGCCGCATCTCATGGGTGATGACGAAGCTGGGGTCGATGTCCCCGGCGCGGATCCTCCCGAGCAGAGGTTCCATGTACCGCTGGACGTGGCACTGGCCGGTCCTCATCGTCAGGGACCGGTTCATGAACGAGCCCATCGGGAACTTGTCCACCAGACCGGCGTAGACGCCGATCACCGAGACGATCCCGCCGTTGCGGCAGGACAGGATGGCCTCGCGCAGCGCGTACGGGCGGTCGGTCTCCATCCGCGTCGCCTGCTTGGCCCGGTCGTAGGCGTGCACGGCGGCGATGGGGTTGTGAGCCTCCATGCCCACCGCGTCGATGCACGCGTCCGGGCCCCTGCCGGCGGTCATGTCGCGCAGCGCGTCCGGGATGTCGACCTCCTCGTAGTCGAGCGTCTCCGCACCCGCGCTCGCGGCGATCTGGAGGCGGTAAGGGAAGCGGTCGACGCAGATGACCCGCTCGGCGCCCATCAGGAAGGCGCTGGCGATGGCGAACTGGCCGACAGGGCCGCCTCCCCAGACCGCGATGACGTCGCCGGGCTTGATGTCGCACATCTCCGCGCCCATCCAGCCGGTCGGGAAGATGTCGGACAGGAACAGCACCTGCTCGTCCGGCAGGTCGTCCTCGATCTTGATCGGCCCCACGTCGGCGAACGGCACGCGCGCGTACTGCGCCTGGCCTCCCGGGAAGCCTCCCAGCATGTGCGAGTAGCCGAAGACGCCCGCGGGAGCGTGGCCCATGAGCTTCTCGGCCAGGCCCGCGTTGGGATTGCTGTTCTCGCAGACCGAGTACATGCCGTGCTCGCAGGCGAGGCAGTTTCCGCAGGCGATCGGGAAGGGGACCACCACCCGGTCGCCGACCCGCAGGTTCGGCACATCCGGGCCCACTTCCACGACCTCCCCCATGAACTCGTGGCCGAGGATGTCGCCCCTCTCCATGGTCGGGATGAAGCCGTCGTACAGATGCAGGTCGGAGCCGCAGATCGCGGCCGAGGTGATGCGGACGATGGCGTCTCGGGAGTTCAGAATCCTGGGGTCGGGGACCTCCCGGACCTCGACGGTGTTCCGGCCCATCCAGCAGTTGGCCTTCATGGGATCCTCCTCACGTCGCGGGCTGCGGGACGGTCTCACCGCACGGGCTGGGCGGGACGCTGCACGGCCTGCCGCAGCGCTCGGACGCCCTCCGGGCTTCCCTCGGAACGGACCACCTCGCCGGTCTCCATGACCTGCTTGAACCGGCGCAGGTCGTCGCGTACCTGCTGCTCGGGGTGCTCGCCGAGCAGCCTGGCGAAGGCGAGCCCGACCTTGCCGCCCGGCGGGTCGTACTCGATCTCCACCCGCACCTCCGTGCCGCGCCCGCCGGGCGCGTCGGTGAAGCTCACGGCGCCCCTGTTACGGACGGTGGCGCTCTCCGTGGACCTCCAGGCGATCAGCTCTCCCGGACGGTCGTCGACGATCTCGGCGTCCCACTCGATGCGCTTCCTCGCGGGCCCCATCGCCTTCCAGTGCGAGTAGCCGCCCCCGATCGCCTCCACCGACTCCAGATGCGCCATGAAGCGCGGAAGGTTCTCGAAGTCGTGCCAGAACTCGTACACCTCCTGGCGGGGACGGTTGACCGTGATGGCCGCGTGCAGTTCCCTCACGCCCGCCGGCTCGGTGCTCGGCCCGCGCCGGTTCGCCCGCATGGCCGTGTACAGGTCGACGGCCGTGAGTCCCGCGACCGCCACCATGACGGCCGTGACGCGACGGCGCCTCCAGTCCTCGCGTACGGCGATGGCGCGGCCGAGGACCGCCAGGTCCATGGCGTCGCCCGCCACCCGGGTCCACACCCAGGGGGCGGGTCTCCGGCCGCCCAGCAGGACCATCGCGTGGAACAGCTCGCGGACGCCGACCACCCGCACGATGCCCCGGGCCTGGGGCGAGTCGTCCAGCCCGCCGAGGCGGGTGATGGGACCGGGCGCGGCGAGCTGCGCCGCCCCGAGGCCGAGGCTCGCCCAGCCGAGTGTTCCGGCGAGACGGTCGGTCTTGCGCTCGTACTCTTCGCTCATGTGAACCCCACATGTGCTTTTCGATCTCGGTCCACCGGCGGCTCGACCGGTGATCGGGGCCGATTCGCCGCCTGCGGCGCGGCCTGACGATCACTTACCGCCGGCGGTGAAACTTGTCGTGTTCCAGGGCCCGTACCCCCTCCGACTTGCGACGACACAAATCCCCATAATCATGGACAAACCGCCATTTTTATGGATGGGTTATGACATTTCGCTTTGACTACGTTGCCAAGGCCATGGCGTCCATCCGCTACCCTCACCCGAGTTGATCTGCTCTCAGGGGCGCGATGTCACCTGAGACGCGGCGGCGGTCACACGGTGAAGGGGCGGATCACGGCGTCGGCCTCCGCGTCGTACTGCGGGGCGGGGTCGAGGCCCATGGAGGCGAAGTTGCCCTCGATCTCCAGGGTGACCCAGCCGTGCAGGCGAGCCCAGAGGGTCGTCGCCTGAAGCGCGGCGGTCGCGGTGACCCCCGCCAGGCCGCGGCGTTCGGCCCACTGTTCGAGCTGGGGCCCCAAAGGGCCCGGCACGGGGTGAGGAGCCGTGCGGGTGAGGTCGGACATGACGCCGGCGGCGACGTTCATCGCGAGCTGCGACGCGTGGACGAGCTGCTCGGACTGCGCGTCGTAGCCGGGCAGGGGCGCCCGGAACAGCAACCGGTAGCGGTGAGGCTCGGCCACCGCCCAGGCGCGGTAGGCGTGCACGAGGGCCACGAGGCGGGCGGCCGGGTCCTCGCGCGAGGCGGTCGCGGCCTCCAGCGCGGCGGCGAGATCGCGGTACGCGTCGATGACCAGGTCAGTGAGCAGGCTGTCCCGGTTGGCGAAGTACCGGTACAGGGCGGGCCCGGACACGCCGAGCTCCTTGGCGATGGCGTTCAGCGACAGGGCCTGCGGGCCGCTCTCGGCCAGCTGACGCAGCGCGAGGCGTTTGACGTCGTCACGGACCTGCGCCCGGAACCGGCCACGCAGCCCCGCGCCGTCCGGGTGTTCGCCCACCGGGTTCCTCCCTGGCTTTCGACGTGTTCGACAGAGGTGAGTGTATGGTCTAGCGAATCGATGAGGCTGTAACTCCTCGCCCGAGGATCGGCGATGAGTACCGGCCCCGTCACCGACCGTCGAAGACCCGCGTCACAATGGGCCCCGGCGTGCCGTGATGAAAGTTTCACCTGGCACATGAGGCGTCGACATGCCCTGCCTGCGGCTATTAAGTTGAGAGCCCGGCCTTAATAATCAAGCCCTTCTGGGGACCGTTGGCGGCTACCTACGATCCGGGAAATTGGTGGGAGCGCTCCCACCGTACCGGACGGGAGTAATTCATGGCTCGCAGAAGGCCCTTGATGGCGGCCGTCGCCGCCTTGGCCGCCACGGCCGCGACGGGGGCGGCCGTCTTCACCTCGTCCGCCGCCCAGGCCGCCGACTCCGCTTTCTACGTGGATCCGCAGACCAACGCGGCCAAATGGGTGGCGGCCAACCCCGGCGACAGCCGTACCGCGGTGATCAGGGACAGGATCGCCGCCGTCCCCCAGGGCCGGTGGTTCGCCAGCTACAACCCCACCACCGTGCGCGGCCAGGTCGACACGTACGTCGGCGCGGCGGCGGCAGCGGGCAAGATCCCGATCATGGTCGTGTACGACATGCCGAACCGTGACTGCGGCGGCGCGAGCGCGGGTGGGGCGCCCGACCACACGGCGTACCGCGCCTGGATCGACGAGATCGCGGCCGGCCTCGGCGGACGCCCGGCGACGATCATCCTGGAGCCAGACGCTCTGGCGATCATGACGAACTGCATGGACTCCACCCAGCAGGCCAGCGTGAAGGCCTCCATGGCCTATGCCGGCAAGAAGTTCAGGGGGACGTCCTCCCAGGTCAAGGTCTACTTCGACATCGGCCACGACGCGTGGCTCTCCCCCTCGGAGGCCGCGTCCCGGCTGAACGGCGCGGACGTCGCCAACAGCGCCGACGGCATCGCCCTGAACACCTCGAACTACCGGGCCACCCCGGGCCTGGTGTCGTACGCGAAGAGCATCATCTCCTCGACCGGCGTCTCCAGGCTGCACGCGGTGATCGACACCAGCCGTAACGGCAACGGCCCGTCCGGCAGCGAGTGGTGCGACCCGGCCGGCCGCGCCACGGGCACCTGGAGCACGACCAACACCGGTGACGCCGCGGTCGACGCGTTCCTCTGGGTGAAGCCTCCGGGCGAGTCGGACGGCTGCATCGGCCCCGCGGGACAGTTCGTGCCGCAGCGGGCGTACGACCTGGCCGTCGCCGCGCCCCCGCCCACCGGCAACCCGACCCCCACCCCGACCCGGACCCCCACGCCGACCCCGACTCCCACGCCTACTCCGACCCGGACTCCGACTCCCACGCCCACCCCGACGTTCACGGGCAACGTCGGCTGTACCGCCACCTACAAGGTCACCAGCCAGTGGCAGGGCGGTTTCCAGGCCGAGGTCACGGTGAAGAACGCCGGCACGGCCTCGATCAGCGGCTGGAAGGTCCAGTGGACGCTCTCCAGCGGACAGACGATCTCGCAGCTGTGGAACGGCAACCTTTCGAGCAGCGGCAGCAGCGTCTCGGTCACGAACCTGAACTGGAACGGCAGCGTCCCGGTCAACGGAACCACCACATTCGGCTTCCTCGGCAACGGATCCGGTAACGCCACCCCGTCCCCCCTCGTCTGCACGGCCTCCTAGAGCAGACCCGTCCCCGAGCCCCCGCGCGCCACGCGGAGGCTCGGGGACGGCCGTGAAAGCCCAAGCTCATCGCGGACCTCGAAGACACGGCCGATCTCCCCAGGAACACCGCCGCCGGCGTCGAAACCCGGTTGCCGCGGTAGGCCTCGTCCGCGATGATGCGGGCGCATGGGCGCAACGAAGATGCATGCCGATGAGATCGAAACCGATGTCGGACTGGTACGTCGCCTACTCGCGGGCCAGTTCCCGCACTGGGCCGATCTGCCGGTCGAGCCGGTCGCGTCGTATGGCACCGATCACGACATCTATCGGCTCGGTGACCACCTGGTCGCTCGGCTGCCGCGCATCGGATGGGCCACCGCGCAAGCGGCGAAGGAGGCGGAGTGGCTGCCGAAGCTCGCTCCGCACCTGCCACTCGCCGTTCCGGTGCAGCTCGCGATGGGGCATCCGGCCGAGGGCTACCCTTTCGGCTGGTCGGTGTACGAGTGGTTGCCGGGCGAGAACGCCAACGGCACGATCGACGACCTCGATCAGGCGGCCGTCGACCTGGCCGCGTTCGTGACCGCGTTGCGCCAGGTCGACACGGCCGGTGCGCAGCCGCGGGCTCCTGGCGCCCGAGGCGGGCCGCTCGTGGAGGCCGACGAGCATGTCCGCCGGTCGATCGCCCAGCTCGGCGACCGCGTCGACGGCGCGGCCGCGCTCCGTTCGTGGCAGGAGTCCCTGGACGCCCCGGCATGGGACGGGTCGGACGTCTGGGTGCATGGCGACCTGCTGCCGGGCAACCTGCTCGTCGTGGACGGCCGGCTGTCGGCGGTGATCGACTTCGGCGGCCTCAACACGGGGGACCCCGCGTGTGACCTGCAACCCGCGTGGAACGTCTTCGCAGGTCACAGCCGCGAGCGGTTCCGAGCGGAGTTGGCGGTCGACGACGCGTCATGGCTGCGTGGCCGAGGCTGGGCGCTCGCCCAGGCTGTGGCCGCCATGCCCTACTACTGGGACACCAATCCCGGGATGATCCGCCAGGCCTCCCACGCGCTGGCGCAGGTCCTCGCCGACGGCGCTCCCTGATCTGCACAGCGGCCGTCGTCCTCAGGTGACCGACAGGCTGTAGCCACCGCCCGCCCGGCGTTGATCCGCTGCCGACGCCGAATCACCAATGTAAAAGCCCCGAACGGAAGGGTTATCAGCCGAAAGTACGCCTGATTTCCGGACGATCGGTTGGCTCAGGTCAGGCCCTTCTGTCGATGTAAGGCCACCCCCTCGCTCGCGAGGATCGGGTCATGACCGATGAGAGTATGACGGTGTCGCCCCGAAGGAGCCGCCCCGCGGGTGACCGGAACAGAGCACGGACTCACGCCGCAGCTTCCTCCGGTCGGGCAGGGTGGCTTGTGCCCGCCGGGCTGGTGGTGCTCAGCGTCATTCCGGCGATCGCGGGCGTCGTCCGGCTGGGCCAGCTGAGTGGTGGTGCGGCGATCACGCCCGACAACGCACGGTTCTTCATGGAGCCCCTGCCCGTGCTGGTGCACATTCCGAGCACCCTCCTGTTCAGCCTTCTGGGGGCCTTCCAGTTCGCGGCCGGGTTCCGCCGCCGGAGGCCCGGCTGGCACCGCGCCGCCGGGCGGCTGCTGGTCCTGTGCGGACTCGCCACAGCTGCTTCGGGTCTGTGGATGACACTGTTCTATCCTCGCCCCGTGGGCGATGGCGATCTTCTCGCCGGTTTCCGGCTCGTGTTCGGCACGGGCATGCTTCTGTGCATCGTTCTCGGCTTCGCCGCGGTGCGGCGGCGGGATTTCGTCCGGCACCGGGCCTGGATGATGCGCGGCTACGCGATCGGCTTGGGCGCGGGCACGCAGGCGCTGACCCAGTTGCCATGGATCCTGATCGCCGGCATGCCGGGAGAGCTTCCGCGAGCGCTGCTCTCTGGCGCCGCGTGGATCATCAACCTGGCCGTCGCCGAATGGTTCATCGGCAGGCGGCCGGGCGGTCGAACCCGCACCTCCGCCTCCCCGGCCGTCGACAGCCGGCCCGTACACGGAAAGGTGTAGCCAGGCTCGTCCCCGCTGACGACGACAGCGGGGCGGGAATTGGCCGCTCGGCTACACCCTGTTCCCAAGAAGTCCCAGGTCCGGTGACCATGGAAGCCAGGTGTTCCTGTCCTGGTCAGGTGCGTGGGCCCGGCTTTCGCTGGTGCCTACCGGAACGGCAGCTCGGCGTGAACGCGCCACCCACCCTGGTACGGCCCGGCCGTCACCGACCCGCCGACCTTGCTCGCGCGACGCCGCATCGTGGTGAGCCCCTCGTGCTGGCTCCGGGGCAGGGGCGTCTTCCCTCTCATCCCGTTGTCGACGGTCAGCGTGACCCGGTCGGGCTGGTAACACAGGACCACCGTCGCGTTCGGCGTTCCGTGTTTCAGCGTGTTGGTCAGGGCCTCCTGGATGATCCGCATACCAGCGAGGTCCACGGGGTCGGGGAGCTCCCGGGGCGTTCCCGCGAGGTGGAGACGTATCGTCAGGCCGCCCTGGCGTGACGATTGCACCAGATCGGCCAGGGTCGGGCGTGGATAGTCGTACTGCGTACGGAGCAGCAGCCGGGTGAAGTCCGTGACGTGCTGGGAGTGGGCGTGGGCGGCCACCGCCCGGTTACGCCGCCTGCGCAGGAGCGCCGCCAGGACCACCACGGCTCCGAGGCAGGTCAGCGCGATCGCCACGACGACCTGCGTCGAGGAACCGCCCATCGCGTACAACCCTGGCTGCTGAATCATGCCTTCAATCCGCAGGTCCGAGGGCCACGTCGCGTGACCCGGCTGGTTCATTGCCGCCGAGCGCCCCCGCCACGCCCGGAACCGGGAAAGTTTGCAGAGCATTTGTCCGGTAGTGATGCCTTTCGCCCATCAATCCCATTCGCACCGCCGCCAGCTCTCCGGCCGCCGCGGGTCTGCCTATGCTGTGGGCGTGGATGAGAACTTCCTGGAGGACACCTTCCAGTTGCGCACTGACTACATACCTCTGTGCGACCTGCTGAAGTACTGCTCCGTCACAGAGAGCGGCGGCGAGGCCAAGCACTTCATCGCCGAGGGCAACGTCATGGTCGACGGCGACGTCGAACTGCGCAAGACCTGCAAGATCAGAGCCGGCCAGGTCGTCAGCGGCATCGACTTCGAGATCCGCGTGGTGGCCGCCCCCTGACAAAGGCACCGAAGCCCAGACGCGCGGGGTGTCGCTCCCTCCCGGTGCTCGTGTCGCCGGGACACCCGATGACTTCCCACCCGGCATCGCGAGCGCCCACCCCCCCGCAGCGGGACCATCGCCCTCATGCGCCGAGCGGCTTCCATAACCGGTTCGGCACACCCACGAAGACCCGCTATGCTTATCCAGGCAAGCAGGCGGCCGTAGCTCAATGGATAGAGCATCTGACTACGGATCAGAAGGTTGGGGTTTCGAGTACCTCCGGCCGCGCACAGTCTGACCAGGGCGTTCCTTGATTCACAAGGAGCGCCCTTTGTCATTTCAACCTCGGGTGTAGCAGTAGATGTGAACCTCTGCTCGGCATCGCCCGACTCTGGGTCGAAGGTCGTGATCCGCTGAAGCCGGGCGAGTGCGGGTCGGTGAGATTGCTTCCCCTGACCTTCGAACACCGGCGACATCTCAAGCCAGGCGATGTGATCACCATGCACGAGATCCGAGCCCCATCGGGACCGCGCGTATCACTGTGATCAGCCTGCCCGTGACAGCCGGTTCCTAGTTGCAGTTCTAGTTGCAATCCAGCCCCGTTCACCCGTTTCGGAGGGACCAGCCACGCCCTCCTCCAGCTCGGCCAGATCCGCCGGTGTGGTCACAGTGCCGTCTGAGCGCATGACCGCTTCCCGCAGCAGCGGGTCAGCAGCCGCATGATCCTTCCTGCGGTGGTTCACCGAGATCACCATCCGGAGTGTCCCGCCGCCGTGCGGAAGCACGTAGGCGAGGATTTTGTACTCCTGGCCGTCCTCGCCGATGACGTTCTCCCAGTCCTTGTCATCGTTCTCTTCCATCACGGCGAGCTCGTCGTAACGCGCGACACGTCGCCACCGGTCCAGGTACTCCTCCGCGATCCCCGCCGCGATCTTCTCGTTCAGCTTCACCGGATCATCCTGCCGCTCGTGCCATTAGCGGCCATTAGACAGGGTGACGAGCGGTCAACCACGGTCACTCATGACCTGCCGAATGCCCAGCTCAGCGCCTCTACGAGGCGTGATCCAATGCACTTCCCAAGCTGACAGCGCAGGCTCCAACGTCCCTCTCCGAGGTCCGATGTCATAGGCGTGAGGCAGGGTGATTGAGGACAACGCTGGACCGGATCTACCCCAAGCCAGCGAGGAACCTCTAGGAGGGTGGTATGCCGAAGATCTCGAAAGGGCGGCGCGTAGGACAGGCTGCCGTAAACGCGCTGCGCACCCTGCTCGAAGATCACGATCACATCGTTCAAGAGATATCTGGGCAGAACGACTTTGGTGAAGACTTTTACGTCACCTTCACCGACGACGGGGATGTCACAAGCGACACGATCAAGGTCCAGGTCAAAGGTGGGGACAAATGGCGGCGAGGCAACGGCTACGCGGTTCCTATCGGCCAGCACGTCGACACCTGGGCGAATGGGAACATCCCCGTCTACTGCGTAGTGTACGACCCGGACACCAAGAGACTGCATTGGGCGAACGGCACCCAACAGCTCCGCCGGTTCGGCCCTCTCAGTCCGCCACGCTTCATCGGTGTTAGCCCAAACGCGGTACTGGACGACACCACCATAGATTTCTTCGTGGCCCAAGCCCGCCGCTATGTCGGACGCTACCGAGGCCGACAGGCAGTCCTTACCCATCTGGGCGAGACCCATCTGGGCGAGATGTCTGGAGTCGAATTCGATCCTACGGACCACGTTCTGCACTTCGTCAATGGCGACGACGAGGACCTCATTTTCTGGAAACGCCGGGGGACGTGGTGGCGACTCTGCTGCTCAGCACCCAAGGCTGGGAACCGGTCAGGATCCTGGCCGCCGATGATCATGCGACGGTGCGTGCGGGCGTCGTGCTGATCCTGGAAGGCCACCCCGACATCGAGGTGGCCGGCGAGGCGGCAGACGGGCACGCGGCCGTCCAGATGGCGTGAGCCGCGACCCGATGTCGTCCTGATGGACATCCGCATGCCCCCGCATGGACGGCCCGGCGGTTGATCGCGGAGTTCGCCGGGACGAGCGAGCGCAGGCCGTACGACCTCGGGGTCCTGACGCCGCGCGAGCGCGAGGTGCTGGCCTGCGTGGCACGCGGACTGTCGAACGCGGAGATCGCCCGCGAGCTCGACATGACCGAGGCCACGGCGAAGACCCACGTCAGCCGGGATGCTGGGCGAACTCGGCCTGCGCAGCCCCGTCCAGGCGGCCATCCTGTACTCAGGGACGTAGACGATCTAATCAGGCCAAGTGGATGGTCTACTCGGGGACGTACAGCGAGAGGCTCTCGGCCACGCAGGCGGGCTTGCTGGAGCCCTCGACCTCGACGGTGACGCGGAGACTGGAATGCGTGCCCGCCGGAGTGCCCTTGACGTCCAGGAGCTCGGCGCCCGCGCGGATCTTCGCTCCCACGGGCACCGGCGACGGGAAGCGCACCTTGTTGAGCCCGTAGTTGATCCCCATCTTCAGGCCCTCCACCCTGAAGAGCTCCATCATGAAGGAGGGAAGCAGGGCGAGGCTGAGGTAGCCGTGGGCTATCGGCCCGCCGAAGGGGCCGGCCTTGGCCCGCTCGATGTCGACGTGGATCCACTGGTGGTCGTCGGTGGCGTCGGCGAACAGGTTGACCTGCTCCTGGGTGACCTCACGCCACTCGGTGTACCCGAAGTGCTCGCCGGTGGCCGCCTTCAGCTCGCTCAGGTTCGCGAAGATCCGCATAGGTGGAATCTTATTCTTCCGGGGAGGATCGCGGCCAGGCTGAGCACTGGATACTCCTCCAGCTTGCCCGGGGTACGTCCGCAGGCACTACAGCTCTCCGGAGTACGACCAGCTCGCGTACCGGGTGACCTCGATCAGGATGACCGGCCCCTCAGGAACACGATCCGCATATTGCGGATATTTCGCGACCAGCGATGCCAGGGCGGGGAGTCGCTCCTCGTCGTGCTCGACGATGGTGGCGACGCCGTCGGCCCGTACCCACCACAGGGTCGCCCAGTCGTCGTCGTAGTGGTCGACCAGGACGGACACCCTCGGGTTGGCCCGGATGTTCCGCAGCCGCCGCAGGCCGGTGGTGGTGCTCTTGGGCTTGTGGTCGACGGCGGTCACGATGCGATCGCCGTCCAGGGAGAACGTCACCGGGACGAGGTGCGGCGTGCCGTCCTCGCCGACGGTGCCCAGCCTGGCCACCCGCGCGTCTCTCATCCTCGCGCGGGCCTGCTCGTCTCCACGGGTCGCCACCCGCGTATCCAAGCACGGCGCGTACGCTCCGCCCGCGATCACCGCAGGTACGGCGTGGTCAGGTGTCGGGCTGGCGGGGGTAGACGTGCTCACCCGGGTGATCGGGGGGCAGAACGCAACGGCTGTCGGCGTCGGCCTCGGCGCAGCGTACGGCTTCGTCCCGCCGCGGGAGCGGTGGCGACTCGGAACGGGGCGTTTCCATAGGCTCGCTGCCTGTTCTCCAGGGAGGGGGCACCTGGACCAGGACATGATCGCATGCGGTGGATTGATGTTCCCCCTGCCTTAGAGAACGATTTTTCACCATTTGTCGGGGTGTGGTCCGGCTGAAGCCGCGACGAGGAGGCAAGCCCGTGGTACGGCCACAGGACCCCCATTCCTTGGTCATCGGACGGCCCGGCGAGGCAGATGGACCGCCCGTTCGCTGATCACATGGAACCGGGCAGGACGGCGAGGGGAGGCCATCACGCGCGGCGTGAGCTCGGCGTCGGCCCGGAGCAACAAAGAGTTCATCGCACCTTTGGAGACCTTTGCCTTTCTTTGACCCAATTCGACAGCAATCCTGACGGGTGTCGGTCCTCGCATCCCCCGCAAGGAGGCCTCGTGCACACCCTGCAACGCCCCCGACCTTCCTGGCTGGCACGGCTCATCGTCATGCTCGCCGCGTTCACGTCCCTGATCGGCGTCGTCGGCATCACCCCCGCTGACGCGTCGGTCATCAGCTCCTGCACCATCTCCCGGTGCTCCGACGCACGGTCCGCCAAGGCGACCTGGTCCTCCAAGGGCTACCCCACCACCGCTGGCTGGTACTCCTGGCCGGACGGCAGGTACAACTACACTGGCGGCCAATTCCAGAACCGAGAGGGCCAGCTCCCCAGCGGCGCCACCTACTACGAGTACGACGTGTACTCCCGGGCACGAGGCGCCGCGCGTGACGCGTACCGGATCGTCGTGAACCGCAGCACCGGCGTGGTCTGGTTCTCGCCGAACCACTACACCGACTTCTACAGGCTCTAGGAGTCCCATGACATCCGCCGCACGTCCGCTGCCGCGATGGCTGACGGTGTCGACCGGTCCAGCGCCGGCGGTCGTCGACGGACGCTCATGCCAGACCCGCGCCGCCTTCTTCGAGGAGGCGGCGCGGGTCCTGCGCTTTCCGGACTACTTCGGCCGCAACTGGGACGCTCTCGCCGACTCCCTGCGCGACGCGACCAGTAGCGGAAACGTCGCCCTCATCGTGGACCACGCCGAGGAACTCCTCAGCGCCGAACCCCCGGAACAGTTCGCCATCTTGCTGTCCGTCTTAGCCGACGCCGCTCCCACCGGCCTGACCCTGACCCTGCGCACCGACCCCACCCACGAACCGCGACTCCGCCTGCGAATCGCCACCGCCCTCGCATGACCTGCGAGCCGCCGCGGGGCGCCGCGCCGCGATCCACGCCGATCAGCGCGCAGCGTGCCCGCTCTCGCGGCTCGACTTGTCGGAACAGGCCATTACAGGACGTTGTAATTGTTGTAAAGAGCGATCATCTACGAATGCCCGCGCCAATCTTCACGAAGATCCGTCCCAGCGTTTCAGGATATTTCGCTTCATCGTAGGCGGTGGTAGCACCCTGCCCTGAGAGGCACCCCCCAAACAAAGGCAGAGCCCATGCTCAAACGAGCCCTCGCGACCGCCGCCCTCTCCCTCGTCACATTAATCGGATTAACGCTGCCCGCCTACGCGGTGACACTGGAGCAAAAGATCGCCGCACTTTCCACGTTCTCCCAGCCCACGGCGGCCAGCGCAGCCAGCTGGCGCTCTGCCTGGCAGAACCAGGCGAGCTGGGCCGACTATGCCTTCGACTGGTCGACCGACCTCTGTTCGACCAGCCCCGACCAGCCGCTCGGCTTCGACTTCAGAATGCCATGCCGTCGCCACGACTTCGGTTACCGCAACTACAAGGCGGTGAACCAGTTCCCGGCGAACAAGTCGCACATCGACGACGCGTTCTACTTCGACATGAAGCAGGTCTGCGCGGGATACTCCACCATCCCAAGGAACACCTGCAACGGCATCGCATGGACGTACTACCAGGCGGTCAAGGAATTCGGCACCCTCAATGTAACCCAGGCGGAGATCGAGCGAATCCGCCAGAACGTCGAACAAGCCGCCAAGAACTCCGAGATGTAGCCCATCCCGCTCCCCTCACGTGCGGATTACCGCACTCTTGGGACTCCGCCGGGCCGGTTTCGTGCTGGCCCGGCACACCCAGCGGTGGTGTGATGAGCGTTGTGCGCCGCGAACACGGGCGAAACACTCACGCGGACCAGGTGAATATCACGAAAGGTCGCGGCCGACGCTCTCTTCCGGGGCGGGAGAGAGCCGGTAGATCTGAGTTTCGAGATTGATGCTGATTTCAGAATTGGTGCTGAAGTAGTAGTCCTCGGCTTCCTTGAACAGTTGCTCGATGCCGCTCTGTGAGCGTACGAACGACAACAGATTCCACGCGTCAGCGTGTCCGAGACGGATCCTGTCCGGACCGAAGCCCGGCTGGGCGTCCCCCGCGTTCCCGAGCGTTGTGGAGAAATGCCGGACGAGTTCGAAGCCGAACTCCGCGGCACGATTCGGCAGGTCGCTCATGACCAGGCGATCGCCGACATAGTTGCGGTCGTAGGCCCTGACCACGCGCTGGATCGCCTCAGGGGCGGAGAAACTGGCGTCGTTGACGTCGACCACATACAGAAGCCCACCGGGCCGCAAGATCCGGCGCATTTCGAGCAGGGCAAGATCCGGACTGCGAAGATGCACGAACAGGAAGTGCGACGTGACCACGTCGTGTGATGCATCAGCCTCACCTGTGGCGTAAGCGGTACCTTGCCGGAAATCGCACTCCGGGAAGTTCGATCGGGCTCTGGCGAGCAGTTGGGGCGCGGGTTCGACGCCCTGCACGCGGTAGCCGGCGAGTGGCTCCTCCTTCGCGATCGCCGCGAGATACTCCCCAGGCCCGCTCCCGATGTCCACCAGCGACGCGGGCGCGGGCACGAACGGTGTCGCGGCCAGGCGGGGTCGCTGCTCGGCGAGTATCAAACGGCCCTGGGCCGTCAGACGGGGCGCCTCCGTCTGGACGGCCAGCAATTCGAGGTAATGGTTCTCCTCCGCGAGGCGCTCCACCGCCAGGAGATCGTCACGCCCGTTGTCCGCGAGAAACCTGACAAGCGAGGGAACGGACACGGCGCTGCCGGTGCACGAGTGCTCCCTGGCGAGATCTCGGTGCTTGAGGTAGAACTCCTCCAGGGCCTCCTCGCCCTCTACCTTCATTACGGCGACCGCGTCGTCGCCCGAGCCGACCTCGGTATGGTAGACGAAATTCCTTCTGGCGTATCGATCGATGAGATACGGCTGTGCGCTCACGCGCACAATGAGAAAGAAACGGGACGGCCGTAGCGCCTCACAGATCTGACGCACCATCGAGGTCGCCATCTCTGCGCTGATAAGGGCGCCCCGATGGGTCGGAAGTCCAACTCGCTTGCCGATCTCAACCGTGAGCCCGCCCGTCTCCGGCAGCTCCATGGCGGCCAGGTCGGGTGCCCCCGGTTCGTAGACGTACGCGGAGATGACCGCCACGATCTTGCCATCGGATATGGCGCAAAGGTGAAGGCCCTCTGGATCTCTCTCGTGGTGTAACCTGTTCTCTTGCCAGCCTAGTTCGTCGGTGAAAACGCGTCTTCGAACGGCGAGGATCTCTTCGCCGGCATCGCGCCAGTCAAGCCATCGGACTTCTATTTCACTTCTGTTATCCATCGCCAGTCACCTCACATGGCTCGTGGAGTGGGAGTGACCATTCCGAGGTACAGCGCCCACCGTTTCGGCCCTGCCCACACTGGCTGATCATCCTTGTGATCCGCTTAAAGTCACTTCGCGGTGATTGCAGACTTTAAGGGTTGACTTCACGCGCTCCACCGGTTGCAGGATGAGGCCGGTCCCGGCGATCAGGCCGGGACGGTACGCATGCGCTCACCCGGGCCCGGGACCCAAACCGCATCAGCAGCTCTGATCCTGCCCGTCCCGATCAGTCCCGCCTGGACCAACGGGCGCGGCCGGTCTCTCCGGAACGGGGTTGAACGGGGCTGGATTGCAACTAGAACTGCAACTGGGAACTCGTCGTCACGGGCCGTGATCCCGACGATGCGTGCCGTTTCGGCGGCCGATCGCGCCTCGTGGGGACGTATGGCCTGATCTTCCTGTCTTGCGGCCCTGAGCGGAGATCAGCGGCCATCATGCGATCGTGAGGGTGATGATCCCCTGCTCAGACCTGAAAGCCGACTTCTCGGTATGCGATCATCAACGCCATGACCTCGATCAGAAAGGGCCATGCCGCGTAGGCGCCCTTCTGCGGTCCGCGCACGAGGATCGGTGTGCGGAACCCACAGAGCCTCGATCCACCATGTCCCCGGTCTCGGACGCCGGGCCATGGCCGCAGTGATCACATTGGAGCACACCCGTATGCGGCCGGGTGAGGTGGCGGCGGCATTGCTGGCTTGGACGCAAGCGGTCGTCCCCGGCACCGCCGACCGGATCGCACCTGCGTGCGTGTGCCCCGAGTGTTGCGGAGACGGGCCACGCCGGCGGCTCGAACAAGCGATCATCGCTTTGCCGCGTTGGGCTAAGCCGTACCTGTACGCCTTGGTTCTCCCTATCGACAGACGCTTCGTCGCTCGAACGTCGCCGGACCCACACGCCTCGCCCGAATGGCCATGGTGGCAGCGACGACGCTAATGAGAGGCGCCGCCGGCCGCGACCGGTGCCCACGCCGCACGCCCGGACGGCGGGCGGGTGGAGGGCCGGGTACGGCGGCGCGGCGCGCCGCCGCTTGATACATAACAGAACAAAAGGTGTGGAAGTCGATCCTCGCGAAGGCCGGTCTGCGTGACGCTCGGCTTCACGATGCGAGGCACACCGCAGGGACGCTCC
The DNA here is from genome assembly GCF_043197795.1 of Sphaerisporangium sp. NPDC049003. NCBI lineage: Bacteria > Bacillati > Actinomycetota > Actinomycetes > Streptosporangiales > Streptosporangiaceae > Sphaerisporangium > Sphaerisporangium sp. NPDC049003. Next base: position 168,271 of record NZ_JBICTU010000009.1, on the reverse strand, counting down.
ACGTCGAGCAGGGCGTGAACTATGACCCTCTGCGAAGATCAAAAAGGCCCTCGTCCCGATAACGGGAGAGGGCCTTTGAAGTGCGGAGGCTCGGGGATTTGAACCCCGGATGGGCTGTAGACCCAAACCGCATTAGCAGTGCGGCGCCATAGACCTGACTAGGCGAAGCCTCCTGATGACCCGTCGGCTCGCTGGGAGGCCGACTGGCTCAGCACAGAGTACCGGCCTTGATGCTAGGCGGCAAAGTGGATTCGCCGTGGCGGCCGAACATGTCGTGGAAGGGACGCTTCCTCCCGAGCAGCCGGTCGGCCGATCTCTCGCTGTTGCCCCGGTCCGTCGCTGATCGTCCCCTGGCATTCTCCGCAATTCGCCTGGTCAGGCGCTGGTCGGCCAGGGGTGGTGCCGTGGATCGGCGTGTCCCCGCCGAAGAGGAGAGAGGTTTCCCACACTCTGTATCCACAGCCTGTGGATACAGAGTGTGGGAAGTGCGGGTCACCGCAGGACCTCGCTCTTCACCGGATCAGACTCGCCGGAGTCCTCCCGACGATCAGGCGCGGCGAGTGGCCTCGCCCTCGATCTCAATCTTGATCTTCTTGCCGACCAGGACGCCGCCCGTCTCCAGTGCGACGTTCCAGGTGAGGCCGAACTCCTCGCGCTCGATCTCGGTCTCGATGTCGAAGCCGAAGAGCTCCTGGCCCCAGGGGTTGGTGCCGGCGCCGCCGTACTCGACCTTGAGCGTGACCTCCTTGGTGACGTCACGGATCGTGAGGTCACCGGCGACCACGAGCTCGTCGCCGGAGTGGCTGACGACGCGGGTGCTCCGGAAGGTGAGCTCGGGGAACTTGTCCACCGACAGGAAGTCGTCGCTGCGCAGGTGCGTGTCGCGGTCGGCGCTACCGGTGTCGATGCTGGCGGACTGGATGGTCAGCTCGGCCGACGAATCAAGCGGGTTCTCGGCGATCGTAACGCTTCCGGAGAACTCCCCGAACCGGCCGCGGACCTTGCTCACCATCATGTGCTTGGCACTGAAGCCGATGCGGGTGTGCGCGACATCCAGGTCGAAGGTGCCGGGCTCGGGGATCGTGAGGCCTTCCCAGGCGCGAGTGCTCATGTGCCATCTCTCCGTGAAACGAGTAGTTGCCGTGCGGATGTCTTCTCCAACAGATGTCTACACGAGGAATATTCCTCACGTCAACTAACGTCGTCTAGACTATGAACGTGATTCCAGCTGATGATCCAAGGCTCACCGCGATGGGCCTGCTCTCCGAGGTCCACTCCGGGCTGGCGGCCAAGATGAACCCCGTCTTCGCGGAGGCAGGGCTGTCCGAAATCGACTGCGAGACCCTGATCCGCCTGGCGCGATCCCCCGCGCGCAGGCTGCGCATGAGCGACCTGGCGGCCCAGACGTCGCTCTCGACCAGCGGGGTGACCCGGGTCGTCGACAGGCTGGAGCGCGAGGGGCTGGTCGAGCGCGTGGCCTGTGCCAGCGACCGGCGCGCGTCCTACGCCACGCTGACCGACGCCGGCGTCGCCCGCCTGGAGGCGGTCATCCCCGAGCACCTCAAGGACATCGAGACCTGGTTCACGGGCCTGCTGGCTCCCGATCAGCTGGAGACGTTCCTGAGCGCCCTGCGGATCATCCGCGACGTCGTACGGCCGTGCGCCACCGCCGGCGCCGTCGAACCTGGCGCCGTCGAACCTGGCGCCGTCGAACCTGGCGTGGTCAGCTCTCAACGATCGTGAGCTCGCCCCGGGCGTGCATCTCGCGCAGGGCGCGTTTCGCGAACTTGCCGACGCTCGTCTTGGGCACCGTCTCGACGAACGCCCAGCGCTCCGGCACCTGCCAGCGCGCGACCTTGGCCGACAGGAACTCACGGAGCTCCGCCACTCCGGTCGTACCGTCGAGCACCACACACGCCAGCGGACGCTCCCCCCAGCGTTCGTCCGGCACGCCGATGACCGCCGCCTCCACCACGGCGGGATGGCCCATCAGGGCGTTCTCCAGCTCCACCGAAGAGATCCACTCCCCGCCGGACTTGATGACGTCCTTGGCCCGGTCGGTCAGAGTCACGTAGCCGCCGGCGTCGAGCCTGCCCACGTCCCCCGTGCGCAGCCAGCCGTCGTGGAACCGTGAGGTGTCCTCGTCCAGGTGGTACGCCCCGGTGACCCACGGCCCGCGTACCTCCAGCTCGCCCACCGCGACCCCGTCGGCGTCCAGCACGGTGTCGCCCGCGCCGACGAGCCTGCCCTCGACGCCCGCCAGGAGCCTGCCCTGGGTGACCCGCAGATCCCACGAGTCGCCGTGGGCGACGGTCGCGAGCGGTGAGGTCTCGGTCATCCCCCACGCCTGCACGACGCGGACGCCGAACTCCTCCGCGAGGGCCCGCATCAGCGACTCGGGCACCGCGGAGCCGCCGCACGTCACCAGCCGCAGGGACGACAGGTCGGAACCGTGCTGGCGGGCATGGCGCAGCACGTCCCCCCAGATCGTCGGAACCGCGCCCGAGACGGTCGGCCGTTCCTCGGCGACGACCCTCGTCAGGTGCTCCGCCTGCAGGAACCTGTCGGGCATGACCAGCGAGGCTCCCGCCATGAGCGCGGCGTACGGCAGGCCCCAGGCGTTGGCGTGGAACATCGGCACGATCGGCAGCACCCGGTCGCCCGACGAGAGGCCGACGGCGTTCGCCGTGCAGACGCTCATCGAGTGGAGGTAGGCCGACCGGTGGCTGTAGACGACGCCCTTGGGATGGCCGGTCGTACCGCTCGTGTAACACATGGAGGCCGCGGCGCGCTCGTCCAGTTCGGGCCAGTCGAAGCCGTCGGGCGCACCGTCGAGGAGCGTGCGGTAGTCGTGCAGGTCCTTGCCCGCCGACCGGAGCGCCCCGGTGTCCGCCTCGCCGACGACGATCACGTGCCGCACCGTCTTCATCTCGGGAAGGATCGGCGCGAGCAGCGGCACCAGCGAGGCGTCGACGATGACGACGTCGTCCTCGGCGTGGTTCGCGATGTAGGCGACCTGCTCGGGGAAGAGCCGGATGTTCAGCGGGTGCAGCACCGCCCCCATGCTGGGCACGGCGAGATAGGCGGTCAGATGGTCAGTGGTGTTCCAGCTGAAGGTGGCGACACGCTGGTCGCCGTCCACACCGAGCCCGCGGAGGGCGCCCGCCAGGCGAGCGGCCTCCCGCCCCAGCTCGCGGTACGGCAGGCGGTGGTACCCGTCGCCCGTGTACGTGACCACCTCGTGGTCGCCGTACAGGCCGGTGCCGTGCCGCATGATCGAGGTGATGGTGAGCGGGTAGTCGGGCATGGTGCTGCGCATCAGTGCCACCTCCGCTTTCCGAGTCTGGCCCGGGGACGGTCCTGAGACAAGCGCTCGGTCGGACCAGCGACCAGGCCCGCGACCCGTGCGCAAGCCCGTAGCCAGGTGCCGAGCCCGTAGCCCGGGATACGCCATAGGTAGCCCGGGATCCGTCGTGAGTAGCCCGGGATCCGTCATAAGTGGGCCTGGACCTCGGGCTGCCGGGACTCCACGATGACCAGATCGCCGCGGAGCTTCGCCATCGCGCGCGACACCGTGCTCTTCACGGTGCCGATGCTGATGCCGAGGGCCTTGGCGATCTCCGGCTCGCTCATGTCCTCGTAGTAGCGCAGCACGATCGCCGTACGCTGCCGGGTGGGCAGCCGGTTGATCGCCTCCTCCAGCAGCTCGTGGATCTCCCCGGGGCTAGGGCCGTCCCTGACCGGGGTCTCCGGCAGCTCCTCCGACGGGTACTCCTCCAGCTTCCTGCGCCGCCACCACGAGATGTTGATGTTGACCATGGCCCGGCGCACGTATCCGTCGAGCGAGGCCCTGTCGTTGATGCGGTCCCAGGCGAGGTAGGTCTTGGCCAGGGCGGCCTGAAGCAGGTCCTCCGCGTCGGCGGGCTGGCCGGTCAGCTGGTACGCCACGCGCAACAGTGCAGGACCGCGGGCAACCACGTACTCGCGGAACTCCTCGTCTTTACCGCTCATGCGATCACCGGTGCCATGACGAAGGGCCATGATTCATTCGAATCTCGTGGTCAGAATCGCAGCCGGAAGCCATAATGCGGCTGATCCTCAATCCAGGTTTCGCCCCGTCAACGGCAAAGATCGTTACAGTCGGGTGACCCCGTGGGGCGGCGAGTAGTTCATCCTGGAGTAGGTAATTTGCTACGCGCACTGATACGGGGGGAAAAAATCGCCCCGCCAGAGCCGGTGCCGGTGGCGAACCGTGTGACGCTAGCGGACGACCGAGGAAACTCGCGACGGCAACCGGGGAGGGGCCGATGGGAGTTGAGCGTCGCTATGCGCTGGCATCCGCCGCACTCGGCCGGAGCGGCGTCCCGCCGCAGGCCGAGGTGGAAGAGCGCCCGGCGCTCAGCGGGGTGACCGGCGAGATCCTCGACATCAGCCCGCACCTCGTCATCCTGGAGAACTCCGAAGGCGTGGAGGAGCGCCTGGTCATCGCGCCGTGGGCCACGGCCTGGCACGGCCGGCCGGTCGTACCGGCCGAGCTCCCCGTCGGCGCCCGCGTCGTCATCCGGGCCCGGCAGTCCGGCCGCGTGGCCGAACGTCTCTGGGGTGACGTCACGCGCATCACGGGCGTGATCCTCTCCCTGGGCACGGAACGCAGGGACCTGACGGTCGAGCTCGACTGCGGGCCGCACCGGGGCACTCGTACGGTCGTGATCCCCTACGGGGCCTCGGGACGCCTTCGCGTACGGCATCCGCAGCTCGAACCGGGCTTCCTGTTCGACGCCATCGGAACGCGGGTGGAGGGTACGACCTTCGCGCGGCTCCCCGCGACCTCGCAGCCCGCCTACCGGGCGACCGCCGTGCCGCCTCCCCCGCCCGCGTACGGCGGGATCCAGTCGAGGATCTCCGGAGCCGCCGCCTGGTCGGACGCCTTCGACGACGGGGAGGCCGGAGCCGCGTACCCGATGTTGGAACGTGCCGATTCCGGCTGCGAGGACGCGGGGGTGTCGTGCACCGGTCTGCCCTATCTCGCGCTGGGCTCGATGCTCTACGTCGGCAACGTGTGTGAAAGCCGCGCCCTGGTCTTGCCGATCGTCGCCTGCGGATGTATGGCGGGGCGCTTCTGCGACCGGTGCGTGGAATGCGGCACCTCGCCACGGGGCCGAATCGTGGAACTGTCACCGGTCTCCTTCGTCGAGCTCGGTGGAGACCTCGCCAAGGGATGCTTCAACGCCCGTGTCGGATTGGGGTGACCGTGGAGGTCGCAACGCTCGCCGCCGCCGCACTCACGCTCCTCGTACTGCTTCTCGTCCTCGGAAGCGTTGCCAAGATCGCGACTGCCGGGACCGACGCCGAGCCCGGCGGTCTCAGCCGGCTCGGCCCCGCGATGCTCGTCCCCGAACGCTGGCGCAAGCCTGTGCTGATCTTCTGTGCCACCGTTGAGACCACGCTCGCCTGCGGTCTGGTGCTCACCCGCAGCCCGCTGCCCCGGTGGGGGACGATCGCGTTCTTCGCCCTCGCCACGTACGTGCTGTGGGAGCTGCGCCGCCGGCGGCCCGATGTGGGGTGCGGCTGCTTCGGCGAGGCGAGCGGCTCGCCGGTGGGCCTTCGCGCGATCGGCCGGGCCGTCGTGCTGACCGCGATGGCGGTGACGGTCACGCTCGTTCCCGTAACGGGCGCCGATGTCCTGTCCGGGCTTTCCTGGGATCTGGCGATCGCGCTCGCCGCCGGCGTCGCGCTGCTGTCCGTCCTCTCCACCGAGTTGGAGGAGGCGATCGCGCGCGTCAGGTATCGCGCGCCCTGCGAGCAGCGGCCCGTACCGGCCGCGAGGACCCTCTCGCGCCTGCGGTCGAGCAGCGAGTGGCGGTCGCACGCGGCGCTGCTCGTCTCCGGGGAGCCGGAGGACACCTGGCGCGAGCTGTGCTGGCGGTTCTTCGTCTACCCCGGGCGCACCGCCGCGGGGGCCAAGGCCGAGGTCGTCTTCGCCGTGTACCTCAGCGGGCGGCGTCCGCCCGTACGGGTGGCCGTGGTCGGGGCCGAGGGGACCGGCGGGACTCTGCACGAATCTACTGGCCTATCGGCCACGCGCTAGAAACCCCTAGACAATCTAATCAAGGCGGGCGCGAAGGCCCCAGCCTGGCCCTCGCGCCCGCACACCTCGCGGCCTTCCGATGCTCGGCACCGCGAATACGACTCTCTACGGCTCTCTAGCTTCCCCTCTAGAAAGCCGTAGAGAGATCAATGGGAGCGCAGAAGACCGCGCTCGGCTTGTGGGACCCGGCGCGGCCTACAGCGGCTGCGCTCGGAGGAACTTGCCGAAGTGCGGCACGGTGAAGGCGATCAGGCCGCGCTCGGCGCTGAAGATGAGTCCCTTCTTGATGAGGCTGTCGCGGGCCGGAGACAGGCTGGACGGCTTGCGCCCGAGCAGCTCGGCGACGTCGGACGTCGGCACGGGCTCGTCGCCGACGGAGGCCATGGCGTGCATGTAGTCGCGTTCGGCGGGAGTGGCGCGCTCGTAACGGCTCCCGAAGAACCCGACCGCCAGCTCCTCCTCGGCTTCGGGAGAGGCGACCCTGATGTCCTCGGCCGTGATGGGACTGCCGGGAGCGAGATCCCAGGCGACCTTGCCGTAGGCCTGGACGAAATAGGGATAGCCGTCGGCCGCCTCGTACAACGCGTCGAGCGCCTCTTGGGTGAACTCGACCTGCTCACGCTCGGCGGGGGCGATCAGGGCGAGGTCGGCGGCCTCCCGGTCGAGGCGGTCGATGCGCGCGTAGCGGAACAGGCGCTCGGAATAGCTCTTGCTGGCGCTCAGCACACCGGGAAGGTGGGGCAGACCCGCCCCCACCACGATGAGCGGGCCGCCGCTCTGCGACAGCTCGTGACACGCGGCGCACAGGGCGGAGATGTCGGGCGCCTGCACGTCCTGCATCTCGTCGATGAACAGGGCCACGCCGACGCCCAGGTCGGTCGCGACCGAGGCCGCGTCGACGAAAAGCTCGGTGAGGTCGATCTCAAGGTCGCCCGAGTCGGCCCGGCCCCTGCCCGCGGGGACGTCGATCGCCGGCGACCAGTGGGACGTGCCCTTGGCCGCGGACGGGTCGCGCATGGCGAAGGCCTTGAGCACGCCGAGGAACTCCTCGATGCGCTCGGGGGCGCGGTGGCGGGGGGCCAGCTCGCGGATCGCCATGTGGAGCGCCGCGGCGACCGGACGGCGGATCGACTGCTCGGGACGGGCCTCGATCTTGCCGGTGCCCCAGAGCCGCTGCATGGCCATCGACTTGAAGGTGTTGAGCAGCACGGTCTTGCCGACGCCGCGCAGCCCGGTGAGGACCATGCTGCGCTCGGGGCGGCCACGGGCCACCCGCTCAAGCACGACCTCGAACTGCTGCAGCTCACGATCACGCCCGGCAAGCTCCGGAGGGCGCTGCCCCGCACCGGGGGCATAGGGATTGCGCACGGGGTCCACGCTCTCGGACTTTATGACCGGATATAGCGGCCGTCCTAGATTTTCGTAGAAAGGGCTACGGCGTGTCGCGGATCTGGGTGGGGCGCACGCCTGCCTCGCGGGCGGGGAAAGCAACGCCATGGCACACCACCCCTCACCTGGGACCTCTCGGACCGAACCCCTGTTCGATCCGATGGCCACGACTGTAGCGCTCCCTCGAACATGTGCGCGAGGATTTCCGAGTAAAACCTGCGACACAGATCCCGAACGGTCTGGTTACGCCGACACATTCGGCCGAGATCACGATTTCGTCACGAGCGCGGGCGGGGTGCCCTTACCCTGGCGTATGTCCGAGATACGAAAGCTTCGCCACCTGGGCGTTCTCGCCCTGGCTTGCGTGTCGGCCACCGTCACCGCGTGCGGCACCAGCTCCGGCGTCACCGCGGAACCGCCGCCGTCGTCCACAGTGGCGTCGCCCTCCGGCCAAGCCCCCGCCTCACCGTCCGGCGAAGCCTCGTCCGCTCCGTCGGATGAGGGCTCCCCGGCAGCCGAGAGCTCCCCGACGCCGTCCGCTTCCGCGGCACCCTCTCCCTCAGAGCCGCCGGCCTTCACGTCGAAGGTCTCCGAGGTGACGGCCGGCCAGCTCAAGCATTCGTGGCGGCCCGGCTGCCCGGTCTCCCCCGAGAGCCTGCGGAAGGTCACGCTGACGTACTGGGGCTTCGACAAGAAGGCCCACAGCGGGGAGCTGATCGTCAACCGCGGGGTCACCGACGACGTGGTCGCCCAGTTCGAGCAGCTGTACGAGTGGCGGTACCCGATCGCCCGCATGGTGCCGATCGACGTCTACAAGGGCAGCGACTTCGACTCCATCGAGGCCGACAACACCTCGGCGTTCAACTGCCGCAGGACCACGGGCGCCAGCAGCTGGTCCAAGCACTCGTACGGCAGGGCCATCGACCTCAACCCCCGGGAGAACCCCTGGGTCGAGCCCGACGGTTCGGTCGCCCACGACAACGCCAGGCAGTTCGCCAGGCGCCCGCTGCACAAGCCCGGCGTCATCAACGCGGACGACCGCGTGGTCAAACTGTTCGAGAAGCACGACTGGCAGTGGGGCGGCTACTTCAACGGCGCCAAGGACTACCAGCATTTCGCCAAGGGCGGTGGCTGACACCTGCGAGAACACTCACAGGACCGTGATCTTGCTCGACTGTCGGGGTTTCCGCGTTCACCGTAGGGGTGAGTGCATCCGGAAGTTGGTCAGGACGCTTCCGCGTCGCTCTACGCGTTGCTCGGCGATGACGGTGAAGCCGCGGCGTTCGAAGAACGGCCGGGCTGTGAGGCTCGCGTTGACGGTGAGTTCACCTATCCCCTGGGACCGGGCGATTTCCGTCACACGGCCGAGGAGTGCGGTGGCGACTCCAGCGCGTCCGGCTTGGGGGTCGACGAACATCATGTCGATATACCCGGTCGAGTTGATGTCGGTGAAGCCGACCACCGTGCCGTCGACTTCCGCCACCCAGGTTTCCGCTTCCTTCCGGTAGGTCGCCCAGTCGGCCGGGTCGATGTCCGGCGATGCCCAGGCGGCGAGTTGGTCGGGGTCGTAGTCGCGCGACGCCGTGACGCGGATCGCCCGGTAGAAGACGTCCAGGGTGGCTTGGGCGTCGTCGGCCCGATATCGACGGATCACGGGCGCGATTCCGGTCATAGATCTCTCCCAATCTGCGTCATGTAGTTGGAGTCCCAGGCGCCAGACCAGCCCGGACGGCACCCCACATCATCGCGGTATCCTGAGCGGCCATGGACGCCGAGGCTTGGGAAACCGTCGACCGGCTCGTGGCCTGGCTCGACGCCGAAAGCGCGCTGGCACCCGATGTCGAACTGCTCCTGCGGTTCATGAAACTGTCGGAAGAGACGGGCGAGGTCACCGAGGCCGTCATCGGCGTCCTCGGCCAGAACCCTCGCAAGGGCCTCACCCACACCTGGGACGACGTCGACAGCGAGTTGTGCGACGTCATCCTCACCGCCATGGTCGCCCTGAGAACCCGCAACCCCGACGCGGCGAACATCTTCAAGGCGCACATGGCATCGGTGGCGAGCCGCTCACTCACGACCACGAACCGACCGCCGCACTCCCGAGAGAACCCGCCAAGAGCGAGGCCCGTTGTTCGTGCGCAACCGGCCGGAAGTACGGTCCGGGGCGCTGTGAACCCAACGTTCGACTGATCCGGAGCCGGGACGGAGGGCCGCAGGATGTGGCCCCATGGCACATGAAACGCTCCCCCCACCGCCGGAAGCCACGGGACCCGGTCAGCCCACGACGACTTCCTCCGGCAGGCCGCGTGTCGCCGCGCTCGACGTGCTGCGCGGGTTCGCCCTGTGCGGAATCCTGCTGGCCAACGTCAAGCCGATCGCCCACATGGTCGACGCCGCACCGGTCACGCAGCCTGTGGTGGCGGCGACTCGGGACGGCGCCTGGCTGGGGCTGCTCGTCGACCAGCGCTTCTTCCCGATCTTCTCCCTACTGTTCGGCATCGGTTTCTCGCTGCTGCTGGACTCCGCGGGACGCCACGTCCTCCACCCGCGGGTGCTCATGCTGCGCCGGCTCCTGGTGCTGCTACCGCTGGGCCTGGCTCACATGTTCCTGCTGTGGCGGGGCGACATCCTGACCATCTACGCCGTCGTCGGCCTGCTGGTGTTGCTGCCCTCCACCTGGTTGCCGCCCTGGGCCGTCGCGGGGCTCGCCGCCGTCCTCATCGCGACGCCGCTGATCCTCGGCGGCAACGGCGTGCCGCTGGTTCCTGGGCTGTTCCTGCTGGGCTCGGCGCTGACCCGGTACGGCGTGATCGACCGGATCGAGCGCTCCGCCCGCGTCCCGGCCGCGCTGGGCCTGGTCTTCGCGGCGGGGGCGGTGCCCGCCCTGTGGCTGCAGATCGGCGACACGCAACGCGCCTTCAGCACGTGGTTCTCCCTCGCCGGGCTGCTGATCGCGGGCGTGTACGTGTGCGCCCTGCTGCTTCTGCTCAAAACGCCGCTCCGGCCGGCGCTCCAGGCGGTTTTCGTGCCGTTGGGCCGGATGGCGCTGACCAACTACCTGTCCGCGACGATCCTCGTCCTGGTGACCGCCCACGTCATCGGCGGCTCGCCAGAGGGCTGGTCGGCGGCGGCGGTGCCTCTGATCGCCGGATCCATCCTCGTCTCCCAGTGGCTGGTGTCCACCCTCTGGCTGCGCCGCTACCGCCAAGGGCCCCTGGAATGGCTCTGGCGCTGGGCCACCTGGGCCCACCGCCCACCCCTGCGCCGCACCCCCTCTGGAGCCAGGCCAGGAGGATCCCAGCGAAAGCTCAGCGAGGCCCGCTCGATCTGACTTTCGGAGTTGGGGCAGGATAGAGGGATGGCGGCGAAGGACGGCGACGGCTGGGCGCTGTGCGAGCGGGGTCATCAGCACTGGGGGTTGCACGGGGCCTCGGGCCTGCTGGCCGTCCACTTCGACACCGGCGGCACGCCGCACATCCTCATGCAGAAGCGGTCGTGGTGGAGCCATCACGGGGGCACCTGGGGCCTTCCCGGAGGAGCCCTCGACAGCCACGAGGACGCGGTCACGGGCGCACTGCGAGAAGCCCTGGAGGAGGCGGCCCTGAAGGGCGACGGCCTGCGCGTCCTCGGCGTCTACACCGACGACCACGGCGGCTGGTCCTTCCAGACGGTGATCGCGGAGGCGGAGGCCCGCTTCCCCTCCGCTCCGGCGAACGGCGAGAGCACCGAGATGCGGTGGCTGCCCGCCGACGAGATCGGGGGCGAGGACCTGCATCCGGGCTTCGCCGAGACCTGGCCGGAGATCAGGTCCGCCCTGCCGCCGTCCGTGGTCATCCTGGACGCGGCCAACATCGTGGGCGCGCGTGCCGAGCACGGCTGGTGGCGCGACCGTGCGGGGGCGGCGAAACGCCTGCTGGATGACGTCGACGATCTGGCGAGGCACGGCCTGCGCCCTCCGGAGGGGTTTCCCGCACCGGCCAAGTGGTTCCCCCGGATGATCATGATCATTGAGGGAGCCGCAAAGGGGGTCGGCTCCGAGGGCATGGTGAAGGTCATCGACGCGCCCGGCAGCGGCGACGACGCGATCGTGGACACCGTAGGGGAGATCCGGCAGACCAGGCCGTGGGAGCGAGCGCTGATCGTGACCGCCGATCGCGAGCTCCGGCAGCGGGTCCGGGCGCTGGGCGCCGAGGTCGCCGGGCCCGGTTGGCTACTTGGGCAACTGCGACCAAGGGGACGGGTGTAGCGTCAAGACGTCTAACACCCCGCAACACCCGCCCATCAGCGCGTATCTCCCGATATCAAGAAATATCTCTTAAGCCATTTATGAGCGACCGAACCACACTCGACTGGACCGATGAGCCCGACAGTCCGGTCCCCCCGCCGACGTGGGGACGGCGAGCTCCCGAAGCACAGGTTCTCCCCTGGGTCTTCGCGGCCCTGGTGGGCTTCCTGTTCCTCGGCAACCTCCTCCTCTCACCTCACCTGACCGCGCCGGCCCTGCGCGCCTGGTCCACGATCTTCGTGGCGATCTGCGTGCAGGCCGTCCCGTTCCTGGTGTTCGGCGTGGCACTGTCCGCGGCGATCACGGCATTCGTGCCGCCGTCCTTCTGGACCCGCGTGCTGCCGCGCCGGCCGTACGCCGCCGTGCCCGTCGCGGGCGTGGCCGGGCTCGTGCTGCCCGGATGCGAGTGCGCCTCGGTGCCCGTGGCGTCGGGCCTGATGGCGCGCGGGGTGACCCCGGCGGCGGCTCTCGCCTTCCTGCTGGCGTCCCCGGCCATCAACCCGGTAGTCCTGGTGGCGACCGCCGTGGCGTTCCCCGGTCAGCCGCTCATGGTCGCCGGCCGGTTCGCGGCCTCCCTGCTCGTCGCCGTACTGGTCGGCTGGGCCTGGCAGCTGCTCGGCCGTCCCGGCTGGCTGCGCATCCCTTCCCGTACGGCGAGTGAGGGCGAGTCGCGGTGGGCGGCGTTCCTGTCGGCGATGCGGCACGACTTCCTGCACGCGGGCGGGTTCCTGGTCGTGGGCGGCCTGACCGCGGCGACGCTGAACGTGGTGGTCCCCCGGTCCTGGCTCTCGTCCGTGGGCGACGTTCCCTGGCTGTCGGTGCTGGTCCTCGCGGTGCTGGCGGTCATCCTGTCGATCTGCTCCGAGGCGGACGCCTTCGTGGCCGCCTCGCTCACGGCCTTCTCCCCGACCGCCAAGCTGGCCTTCCTGGTGGTCGGGCCGATGGTGGACCTGAAGTTGATCGCGTTGCAGGCGGGGACGTTCGGCCGGGCCTTCGCGCTTCGCTTCGTCCCGCTGACGTTCACGCTGGCCGTTCTGGTGAGTGTTCTGGTGGCGTGGGTGCTTCTGTGAACCGTATGGCCCAGAGCCTGGTGATGACCCTGCTCGGCGGGGCGATCCTGCGCGTCTCCGCCCTGTCCACCATGTACGTGAACTACGTCAAACCCGGCTTCCGGCCGCTGCTCGTCGCGGCCGGTCTGGTGATCTTCGCGCTGGGCGCGCTCGGCCTGGTCCAGGAGTGGCACAAGCCGTACGTCCCGAAGGCGCAGGCCGCCGCCGAGCACGGACCGGCGGGGGAGCACCGGCACGGGCCCCGGGTGGCCTGGCTGCTCTGCCTTCCGGTGATCGCCATCTTCCTCATCGCCCCGCCCGCACTTGGATCCTTCGCCGCCGAGCGGGACGAGACACCCCAGCCGCGACCGTCGGCGCTCGACGCGTACGACGTGCTCGCACGGGACAGGCCGGCGGTCATGCCGCTCGGCGAGTTCATCGGCCGGGCCTGGGGCGACGCGAACCGCTCGCTGCTGGACAGGCAGGTCAAGCTGACCGGCTTCGCGATCCACTCCAAGAAGAGGGGCCAGTGGTACCTCACCCGCATGCAGCTGCGGTGCTGCGCGGCGGACGCGTTCCCCCTGAAGGTGGCCGTGCTCGGGGTCCCCGCGCCGCGTGACGACACGTGGGTCGAGGTGACGGGCGCGTGGGTGCCCACCCCGTACGACCAGCTGCCGAAGGGTACGGTGGCCCCCGAGCTGAGGGCCACCGCCGTCGTCAAGGTCAAGCAGCCCGACGAGCCGTACGAATGACGGGCCGTAGGAAGGACGAGCCGTACGAATAGGGCCGTACGACGGTTACTCGCGCGCGAGCGCCCGCCCGGCACCGCTATCGTTGGTGTCGCACTGGAGGGTTCGCATAGTGGACGAGTGCAGCCGCCTTGAAAGCGGCCAGGTCGGCGACGGCCTCGTGGGTTCGAATCCCACACCCTCCGCCACAGGCCCTCCGGAGTCAGGCGTGGGCGCCTCCGAAGTTGTCGCCCACCGAGGCCGCCAGAAGCAGGTACGACTCCCGCGTGGCCGGCTGCAGGCGGTCGAGGTCGATCTCGGCGCCCTCCTCCAGATGGGGATCGTAGGGCACGCGGATCACGGCGCGGCAGCGGGCGGCGAAGTGTGCCTCCAGCCGGTCGAGATCGACGGTCGACTTCGAGCGCGGCCGTACGCTGCACAGCACCACCGTCGCGGCCTTGACCAGGTCGGCGTAGTGATGCGCCTCCAGCCAGTCGAGGGTCGCCGACGCGGCCCTCGCGCCGTCCACCGAAGGTGAGCTGACCAGCACGAGCTGGTCGGCCAGGCCGAGGACACCCGACATCGCCGAGTGGAGCAGGCCGGTGCCGCAGTCGGTCAGGCAGATCGAGTAGAAGTTCTCCAGCACCTGGGAGACCGACTGGTAGTCGGCGGCGCTGAACGCCTCCGACACCGAGGGGTCGCGGTCGGAGGCCAGGATCTCCAGCCGCGAGGGCGCCTGGGAGGTGAACGCTCTTATATCGACATATCGCTTGATCTGCTGCCGCTCGTTGAGCAGGTCGCGTACGGTCGCGGACGTCTCCAGCTCCACTTTGTCCGACAGCGTCCCGCGGTCGGGGTTGGCGTCGACCGCGATCACCCGGTCACCCCGTACGGAGGCCAGCGTGGCGCCGAGGCCCACGGTCGTGGTCGTCTTGCCCACACCGCCCTTGAGGCTGAGGACGGCCACCCGGTGATGCCCGGTCGCGACCGGGGTACGGGCGCGCGCGACCAGTTCGCGGCGGCGGCGCACCTCGGGGGACTCCCCCGGCTTGATCAGCCCGGCGGACGCCTTGAAGACGAGCTTGCGCCAGCCGCCCGCAGGAGCGTTCCTGCGTCCGCGCAGCAACGACACCGGGTCGAGGCTGTCGGCGGTCTGCCTGACGCCGATCGCCGCCTTGGCGGCCCCTGTCTGGCGTGTGGGCGCGCCGAAGGCCGGCTGGAGGGAGTGCACCGGCTGCGGCGACTGCCTCCGGCGCGCACGGTAGGGCTCACGCTGCTCGTCGGGCGGGTCTTCCTGCGTCGCCGGCTCGGGGGACGGGGCCGCCTGCGCCTTGGCCTCGGTGGCGGGCGCCGGTGGCCGCTTAGCGGGCGGGGGCTTCTCGGGCTCGTACAGCGCGTGCTCCACGCGCGGCACGACGACATCATCGGTGTCGGGGCCTCCCGCTGAGATGAAGGCGTTGAACCGCTCCTGCTCGGGGTCGGCCTCGACGGTCTCCGCCGCCGGGAGCGCGGCCTCCAGCCAGCCGCGCACCGACTGCTCGCCGGTCGTCTCGGGCTCCGGCTCGTACGGCTTGGGTGTGTCGCCCTTGCCGGAGGTGAGGGGCCCCATAGGGGCCCAGCCGGAGCCGGTGGCGCCCGGAGGCTCCTCGGTCAGCGAGCCGAACGTGAAGCTGTCGGTGTCGTCGCTGACGGACTGCTCCGGGGCGGACGGCGCGGAGGCGGAGGCGGCCGGCGAAGCGGACTCGCCGAAGGCACCGCCGGCGGCGGACGCGGACCTCTCCCCGAACGCGCCTGCGCCCGAAGGCGACTGCCGCTCACCGAACGCCCCGCTACCGGACGGCGACGAGGACCGCTCACCGAAAGCCCCACTGCCGGACGGCGACGGGGACCGCTCACCGAAAGCCCCACTGCCGGACGGCGACGGGGACCGCTCACCGAAAGCCCCACTGCCGGACGGCGAAGGCCTTTCGCCGAACGCGCCGCTGCCTGAGGAGGCGGGACGGTCGCCGAAGGCTCCGAAGGCGCCGCTCCCGGAGGACGGGGAGCGCTCACCGAACGCACCCGCCCCTGAGGACGGGGCTCGCTCGCCGAAGGAGCCGCCCGCGGACGAGGAGGTGCCGGAGCGGGAAAGCGGCTCGGACGGCCCTGTGATGGGCGCCGAGAAGGCGCCGGTCTCGCGCCCGCCGCCCGGCGAGGACGGCGGGACGTCCTCCTTCTTGCCCCAGCCGCCGAGACCCTCGGCCGCCGGTGGACGGAGCTCGGTCGTGTCGTTGCCGCGCTCGGCCGCGGTGTCGTCGGGCTGCGTGGTGCCGTGCACCGGGTCGCCTGCGGCGCGGAACAGCGGCGACGACGGCGCCGGGGGCTCCGCGGGAACCATGGCCCAGGGATCTTTGGGATATGGCGAGACCACGGTGTCGTCCGCGGTGACGGTCACCGGGACGGGCGCCTCCTCGTTCTCCTTGATGGCGTCGAGCCAGGCGAGTTGCTCTTCAAGGGAGTGAGGATCCTCACGATCGTGTCTTGCCACCGTGTTCCCCCTCGGGACTGGGCTAAAGGGGCAGCAAATAGATTGAAGATTACCGCCCGCAATCACGACCAACGTGGTCAACCGCCGACTTGGCTACCCGGATAGTTTGGTCGCATGCGCGCGATCGTTGTATCCCAGCCCGGTGGACCCGAGGTGCTGGAGTGGCGGGAGGTTCCAGATCCCCGTCCAGCACGGGGAGAAGTGCTGATCGAAGTGACCGCCGCCGGGGTCAACCGTGCCGACCTGATGCAGCGGCAGGGCCTCTATCCGCCTCCGCCCGGCGCCCCCGATCACCCGGGCCTCGAATGCTCCGGAGTGGTCGCCGAGGTCGGCGAGGACGTCGAGGGCTTCGCTGTGGGGGACGAGGTGTGCGCGCTGCTGGCCGGCGGCGGCTACGCCGAGAAGGTGGCCGTCCCCTGGGAGCAGGTGCTCCCCGCCCCCTCCGGGATCACGCTCGTGGAGGCCGCCGCTCTGCCCGAGGTCGCCTGCACCGTGTGGTCGAACGTCTTCATGACGGCGCGGCTGCGGCGCGGGGAGACGCTCTTGGTCCACGGCGGCGCGAGCGGGATCGGCACCTGCGCCATCCAGCTCGCCAAGGCCTTCGGCTCCCACGTGATCACCACGGCCGGCACGGCGGAGAAGGTCGCGCGCTGCCTCGAACTCGGGGCGGACGAGGCGATCAACTACCGCGAGGAGGACTTCGCCGAGAAGGTCCGCGCCGACGTGGTCCTCGACATCATGGGCGCGAAGTACCTGCGGAAGAACATCTCCGTGCTGAACACCGGCGGGCGGCTCGCGGTCATCGGCCTCCAGGGTGGCACGAAGGGGGAGCTCGACCTCGGCGCGATGCTGGCGAAGCGCGCCTCCATCCACGCCACCGGCCTGCGCAACCGGCCCGTACCGGAGAAAGGCGTCATCGTCCGTGGGGTCGGTGAGAACGTGTGGCCCCTCGTGGAGGCGGGAGCGGTCCGGCCGATCGTCCACGCGGTGGTGCCGATGGCCGAGGCCGCGGAGGCCCACCGGATCCTCGAATCCGGTGACCATATCGGGAAAGTCCTGCTGGCCAGGTGAGCTAGGTTGAATGGCATGAATGCTGAGGAGAGCACCCCGCACATCGTGGTCGTCGGCCCCGATGGCCTGACGGTCGAGGGGGAGAACGGCGAGCACGAGGAGCGTTCGGAGCGCTCGGTCGCCGAGCTGGTGGAGCAGCCCGCGAAGGTCATGCGCATCGGTAGCATGATCCGTCAGCTCCTTGAGGAGGTCCGCGCGGCGCCTCTCGACGAGGCGAGCCGCAAGCGCCTCAAGGACATCCACCAAAGCTCTATCAAGGAGCTGGAGGACGGCCTCGCCCCCGAGCTCGTCGACGAGCTTGAGCGGCTGTCCCTGCCGTTCACCGGCGGCGACGACAGCCCCCCGCCGAGCGACGCCGAGCTCCGCGTGGCCCACGCCCAGCTCGTCGGCTGGCTGGAGGGCCTGTTCCACGGCATCCAGACCACGCTGTTCGCGCAGCAGATGGCCGCCAGGGCCCAGTTGGAGCAGATGCGGCGTGCCCTGCCCGGCGGCATGTCGCAGGAGGAGCAGCCGCCGCACCGCGCTTCCGGCCCCTACCTGTAGCCGCGGCCCCTCCGGTCACCCGTAGAGCTTCTCAAGGATCAGGGCGACCCCGTCGTCGTCGTTGGCCGCCGTCACATGGGTGACGGCGGCGAGCACGTCAGGATGGGCGTTCGCGACGGCGTACGAGGTGCCGGCCCAGCCGAGCATCGGAAGATCGTTCGGCATGTCCCCGAACGCCACCACCTCGCCCGCGTTGATGAGGTGACGCCTGGCGAGCGTGGCGAGCGCGGTGGCCTTCGTCACCCCCCGGGCGCTCATCTCGATCAGCGCTCTGCCGCTGGAGTGGGTGGCCGTCAGCAGATCGCCCACGGCCTCCGTGACGATGAGGTGGAGCAGGTCGGGGTTCATGTTGTGGTGGAAGGCCAGGAGCTTGGCGCAGGGCCGTGAGATCAGCGTGGCGGCGCCCACGCGGAGCCCTGAGGCCTCACGGCTGTCCCAGCCGCCGAGCCGGAACTCGCTCTCATGGGCGAACCCTCCTTCGTACTCCACGGAGAAGCTGAGCTCGGGGAGCCGGTCACGCAGGCGGCGCACCGCCTCCGAGAGCACCTCGGGGTCGATGAGGTGGGACTCGACGATGCGCTCGGTGTGCAGGTCGTACACGAGCGCCCCGTTGGCGCAGATGGCGAGCCCGCGGTGGCGCACCGCCCCGGCGACGATTCCCATCCAGCGGGGCGGCCTGCCGGTGACGAACACGAGGACCGCACCCGCCTGTTCGACGAGCGCGAACGCGGCCGCCGTGCGCGGGGAGACGGTGCCGTCCGACCGCAGGGCGGTGCCGTCCAGGTCGGTGGCGACGAGTCTGGGGCTGACCATAACAACGTCTAGTTTGCCCTGTGCTGGGCCCAGGTCCGGCGTCAGCCCAGAGAGTAAAAGAATCTCGCCAGGAGGGGGAACAAAGGCGCTCTGATGGTGTTAGATGTGGTGGCGTTGTATTAGCTGAACCCGATGTGCAGAACCAGCTTGACTGTCTGAGCGGCCCCGGGAAGCTGTGCGACACAACCCGGGGTTCGCGAGGTGTGAACCCCAAGATCAATTGCAGGGAGAGCTTTAATGGCTCAGGGAACCGTCAAGTGGTTCAACGCCGAGAAGGGCTACGGATTCATCGCACCCGACGGTGAAGCTCCGGATGTCTTCGTGCACTTCTCCGAGATCGTCGGCAACGGCTACCGCAGCCTCGAAGACGGCCAGCGGGTCGAGTTCGAGGTCACGCAGGGGCAGAAGGGCCCGCAGGCGTCGCAGGTCCGCGCCGTCTGACCACTGACACACAGAAGGCGGGGTTCGCGTCAGGCGAACCCCGCCTTCGTGTCGTATAACAAGCCCGCCGTTCTGACAAAGCGGACATTCGTAACAGACAGTGTGAGAGTTAGCCGCTTACCCGCAAGTCGGGATAAGCGGCTTACTCATCACAAAAGCGTCTACTTGACCGGCTCCAGCACGTCCAGTCCGACATATGGGCGCAGTGCCTTGGGCACCACCACAGAGCCGTCGGCCTGCTGGTGGTTCTCCAGGATGGCCACGATCCACCGTGTGGTCGCCAGGGTGCCGTTGAGGGTGGCGACGTGCCTGGGCTTCTCCTCGGCGTCCCTGTAGCGCACAGCGAGCCGCCTGGCCTGGAACTCGGTGCAGTTGGACGTCGAGGTCAGCTCCAGGTAGCGGTTCTGCGTCGGCAGCCAGGCCTCGCAGTCGAACTTCCTGGCGGCGCTCGAACCGAGGTCGCCCGCCGCGGTGTCGATCACCCGGTACGGCAGCTCGACCTTGGCCAGCATCTCCTTCTCCCACTCCAGAAGGCGGGCGTGCTCCTCGCGC
Organism: Sphaerisporangium sp. NPDC049003; assembly: GCF_043197795.1. Classification (NCBI taxonomy): domain Bacteria; kingdom Bacillati; phylum Actinomycetota; class Actinomycetes; order Streptosporangiales; family Streptosporangiaceae; genus Sphaerisporangium; species Sphaerisporangium sp. NPDC049003. The sequence goes on along the minus strand of NZ_JBICTU010000009.1, from coordinate 148,785 downwards.
GCGTCCTCGGGACGGCAGTAGGAGAACATCTCGACCTTGTCGAACTGGTGGACCCGGATGATGCCCCGCGTGTCCTTGCCGTACGACCCCGCCTCGCGCCGGAAGCACGACGACCACCCGGCATAGCGCATCGGGAGGGACTTCCCGTCGAGGATCTCGTCGGAGTGGTAGGCGGCCATGGGGGCCTCCGAGGTGCCGACGAGATAGAGGTCGTCGGCCTCCAGCCGGTAGACCTCCGAAGCGTGCGACCCGAGGAAGCCCGTGCCCGCCATCGCCTCGGGCTTGAGCAGCACCGGGGTGATCATCGGCGTGAAGCCGGCCTCGATGGCCTGCTGCATCGCCATGTTGAGCAGACCGAGCTGCAACCGGGCGCCCGCGCCGGTCAGGAAGAAGAACCGGGCACCCGACACCTTGGCGCCGCGCTCGGTGTCGATCGCCCCGAGCATCTCGCCGAGCTCCAGGTGGTCGCGGGGGGTGAAGTCGAAGCTCGGCTTCTCCCCGACCTCCTCCAGCACGACGTAGTCGTCCTCGCCGCCGACGGGGGCGCCCTCCTCGATGATGTTGGGCACGGCCATCAGCAGCGCGTCGAGCTCCTTGGCGAGCTTCTCGGCCTCGGCCTCGGCGCCCTTCACGCCGGCCGCGAGCGTCTTGGCACGCGCGAGAAGCGCGGCCCGCTCGTCGCCGGAGGACGTGGACACCGACTTGCCGACGCTCTTCTGCTCCGCGCGCAGCGACTCGTAGCCGCTCAGCGCGCCTCTGCGGCGTTCATCCAGGTCGAGCAGCGTGTCGACGACGGAGTCGTCCTCACCGCGGGCACGCTGCGACGCCCGTAGCCGGTCCGGGTCCTCACGAAGGGTACGCAGGTCAATCACGTGACAAAGGCTACCGATGTCCGACCGGCGCTCGCGCGCCTATTGCGGCCGGATGTGATCTGTTACACCTGTCCCGTACGGATCCTGGTGATCCAGTCGGCCGCCTCGGCGAAGTCGGAGTCGGTCGTACCCCTCTTGAGTTGCGGCGAGAGCCCGTCCGCCCGGGGGTAGCTGCCGAGGAAGCGCACATCGTCGGAGAGCCTGCGCAGGCCGGAAAGCGCCTCGCCGACGCGCTCCTCGACGACATGCCCCTCGGCGTCGAAGTGGAAGAAATAGCGCCCGATGCCGTCGCCGGTCGGACGCGACTCGATGCGGGTCAGGTTGACGCCGCGTACCGAGAACTCGCTCAGCATCTCCAGCAGCGCGCCCGGGTGGTCGTCGCGGAGGAAGGCGACCAGAGAGGTGCGGTCGGCCCCCGTGGGCTCGGGCAGCGCCCCCGGCCGGGAGACGCGGACGAACCTCGTGACGGTGTCGTCGCGGTCGCCCATGCGCGACGCCAGCTCGACCAGCCCGTAGTGCTCGCCCGCGATGGCGGGGCCGATCGCGGCGTCGTACGGGGAGCCGGACATGGAGACCTCAAGCGCGGCGGCGGCCGTCGACGGCGCGGCGACGACCACGGCGTCGGGCAGCTCGCGGGCCAGGAAGTTGCGGCACTGGGTGATCGCGGCGGGATGGGTGTAGACCCGCTTGATGTGAGGCATCGCGGTGCCGGGCCGTACGAGCAGCGAGAACTCCACGGGCAGCAGCAGCTCGGCGGTGATCAGGAGAGGTTCGCCCCAGGCCAGCTCGTCGAGCGTGACGGTGATCGCGCCCTCGACGGAATTCTCCAGGGGGACCACGGCGCCGTCGGCCTCGCCACTCCGCGCGGCTTCCAGCGCCGCCGTGACGTTGGCACAGGGCAGGCGCTCGGAGTCCGGTGCGAGGATCCGCAGGGCCGCTTCACAGAAGGTGCCCTCGGGTCCGAGGTAGGCGAGTTTCGGCATACCAGAGAGGCTACCGGCCGGTGACCACCCCCTACCCGGCATATTTACGCCTTTTACCCGATTTTACGTGGGACGATACGGGGCTCAGCTGACGCGTCATCGGAGCCGCTCGTACGGCCCGTCGTGGCCGGGGCGCCGCTCGTACGACGGGCGAGCAGCCACATGACGCCGATCGCGCCGAGCCCGAAGGCGTCCTGGACGATCCGCCCGGCCACGGGGCTGAGGACGGGAATCTCCGCGGCGCGCAGCGAGACGCCCCACCAAGGAATCGGCAGCACGTAATAGATCCAGGCACCCACCGGCACCCAGAACCAGGCCGGGCCACGGAGCCGGTTCCACAGGCCCACTGTGGGAGCTCCCGCGCTTGTGGCGGCTCCCGCGCTTTCAGGGGGCGGAGCGGCGCGCAGGCGGGATCCGGCGAGCGCGGCGAGGGCCACGACCATCCAGGCGAGGTGGTGGATCCACGCGACCGGCGAGAGCAGCACGGCCAGCAGTCCCGTCAACGCCACCGCGGTCATCCGGTCGCCTTCGAGCAGGGCCCGGCGGGCGTGGCGGAAGCCGTACCACGCGACGACGGCCAGCAGTGCGAGCCAGAGCACCGAAGTGATCCACCCGGGCAGGTAGAGGCGGAGCAGCATCCCACGGATCGACTGGTTGGTCGTGGAGGTGTTGGACCCCACGCGGTCGGAGTCCAGCAGGGCGGAGAACCAGAAGTCGGCGGCGTCGTGCGGGATCACCAGAAAGGGCAGCACCGTCAGCAGCGCCGTGGTGAAGGCGGCCATGAAGAAGGTCTTCCGCTGCTCGGGCACGCCGTCCTTCCCGAACCCGGTGATCAGCAGATATATCAGGAAGACACCGGGTGTGAGCTTGACCGCCGTGGCGAGCCCGATCAGCATGCCGCGCGGCCACCAGGGCCTGCGGGCCACGCAGTCGACCAGGCAGAGCATCACCAGGAGGATGTCGACCTGGCCGAAACGGACCTGATCCCTGATCGGCATCAGATACATGCACGCCACCGTGAGCACGCCGCACAGCACGGCCACCGCCCACACGCGCCGCCTCGGGCGTACGAGATGCTCGGCGCGTGCCAGAAGCTCCCGGAAGCTGTACCAGACCGTCACGGTGAGGCAGGCGAGGACTCCGAGTGTCCACACCCACTGGGCCACCGGCCACGACATCGCGGCGAGCGGAGTGGCCAGCAGCGCGGCGATCGGCGGATAGGTGAACGGCAGCAACTGGGGCGCGGGGGTGATCACGTCGTAGACCGGGAGCCCCAGCAGGACGCTCTCGCCGCCGGTGCGGTAGACGTCCAGGTCGACCAGGCGCTGATCCGCGGGATTGGTCAGCCAGTAACTCACCAGCGGAACCGCGGCCACGCCGATGATCAGCAAGACGAGCGGCCATGTCCACCACCGCCGCCCGGCCACCGCCACCTCACCAGTCCCCACGACGTGGCAGGCTACCGCCTGCCCTCGCGAAACCTGGTCCGCGGTCGAATCCCCGCTTCCGGCCGGTCGTCCACAAGATGATCTTTGAGCTGCGAAGAAGGCCCGGGGTTCTGGCTAAGGTTTCAGGCGAAGTCGTCCTCAGAGGGTGGAAGCGAGGTTCCCGTTGCACACGCGAGACGCCACGACCCACCCCGTCCCGCCCCCTCTCGTGGGTCGCGAACAACCACCCCGCGATCTCTCCCGGGCACAACCCCAGCGCCAAGGAAGCTCTCGACTCCGAAGATGGCCCGACCCCGAGACCCGGCGGGCCGGCGGCCCGGGTCATCAGGGGCTCTTCCAGCCGCGGCGCGGGCGTCGGGGGGGTCCTCGGTTTCCGGCGTGGTCTGAGCGTGCTCCGCGTGCCTGGGGGGTGATGGTGTGCGTCCTTGCGTTGGTGGCTCTATGGGGCGGTGCGGCGCAGGCGGCTTCGCGTGGCGGTGCTCCGGCGAGCGCCCTCGTGGCGCCGTCGCGGCATGTGGTCCTGGTCGGCGTCCCCGGGCTGCGGTGGGCTGATCTCAACGAGACCGGCACGCCGAACCTGTGGGCGCTGGCCGGGAAGGGCGCGTCGGCGTCGATGTCGATCCGCGCCTATCCCCGGCCGAACCATCCGAGCACCTGTCCCGTCGCCGGGTGGCTGACGGTCTCGGCCGGCCAGCGGGCGGGCTCGGAGGCGAGCGAGTGTGCCCTCCCCCCGGCGCCGAAACGGGCCGCAGACGGCTCGGCGACCGTGCCGGGGTGGGCCGAGCTGGCGGCCTTCAACGCCGCCACCTCCTACCGCGCCACGATCGGCCTGCTCGGTCAGGCCGTACGCGACGCCGGGGGCACCGTGGCGGCCGTCGGCCCCGGAGCCGCGCTCGGCGCAGCCGACAAAACCGGGAAGATCTCGAAATATGCCGACAGCGCCGGTGCTCTCGGCGACCTGAGCCGGTACGCGCTGGTGGTGGCCGACGTCGACGACCTCGCCCGAGCCTGGATCACCCAGCCGGGGGCGACCGCGACCGCGACGCCCCCCGACCTGACCCGGCGGGCCCGCGCCCAGGCGGTGGCGGGCGCCGACCGCCGGGTGGGCGAGATCCTGCGGCTGCTGCCCGCCGGAGCCACCACCCTCGTCGCCGGCCTGTCCGACGCGTCCGCCTCCTCACACCTCCACGTCGCCATGGCCGAGGGGCCGTCCCCGGCCGGGGCACCGTACCGCCGTGGCCACCTGACGGCCTCGTCGACCCGCCAGGATGCCCTGGTCACCGTCACCGACCTGACGACCACGGTTCTCGGGCTGCTCGGCGCGCCCGTTCCCGAGGGATCCGTCGGACGCCCCTGGATGTCCGGCGGCGCGGCATCGCCGTCCGTCTCGGACAGCGTCAGGGAGCTGTCCGACGCCGACCTGGCCAGCCAGGTCCTCGTCAAGGTGCGCGCGCCCTTCTACGCGGTCCTCGTCACCGTCCAGTTGCTCTTCTACGGCCTCGCCGCCCTCGCCGTCCGCCGCCGCTGGGGTGGTACACGGGTTCTGGCGGCCACGCGGGTTCTGGCCGTGGCGAGTGGCGCGGTGGCGGTGTCGACGTTCCTGGCGCAGCTCGTTCCCTGGTGGAACCTGTCCCACCCGATGGCCGCCCTGATCCTCACGATCATGGGCTTCGCCGGGCTGCCGGCGGCGCTCGCCTTCGCCGGGCCGTGGCGTGCCCACGTGCTCGGCCCCCTCACCGTGGTGGCGGGCGTGACGTCCCTCGCGCTCATGATCGACGTGATGACCGGGTCGCGCCTCCAGGTGAACGCCGTCACCGGCTACGAGCCGGTCACCGGCGGCAGGTTCTACGGCTTCAGCAACATCGCCTTCGCCGTGTACGCGACGGGCACGATCCTGGCTCTCGCCGGAGTGGCGCAGGTGCTCATGGAGCGCGGGCGACGCGTGACCGCCCTGTCCGTCTGCCTCGCGTACGGCCTGCTCGCGATCTTCGCCGACGGGTGGCCCGCGTGGGGCGCCGACTTCGGCGGCGTGCCCGCGTTCGTCCTCGGCTTCGCGGTGTTCTTCATGATGCTCGCCGGCCGGCGCGTGACGGCGGGCAGGCTCGCGCTCGTCGCCGTCGCCGGGGCGGTCCTCATCAGCGTGATCGCGCTGGCCGACTGGCTGCGTCCGAGCGACCAGCGCACGCATCTGGGGGCGTTCGTCCAGCAGGTGATCGAGGGCGAGGCGCTGCCTGTCATCGGCCGCAAGCTGAGCTCGATGCTCGGCACGCTCGGAAACTGGCAGCTCACCGCGCTCTCGCTGGCTGCGCTGGCGTTCCTCTACCTCGTGCTGGCCCGCCCGTCGCGGTGGGGCGCCTCGGCGCTCAGCCTCGCCTACACGCGTGCCCCGGCGCTGCGGGCCGGGTTGTTCGGCGTGCTCACCACCGCGCTGGTCGGCTTCCTGATAAACGACTCCGGCATCGCGATCCCGGCCATGGCGCTCACGGTCGCGGTGCCGCTGACCCTCGCCGCGTCGATCCGCGCGCTCCAGCGCTCAGGGCCCACCACACCAGGACGACCGTCAGCGCCAGCAGGATCCACGGCACCACCTGACCCCGCACCACCGTGACCAGCCATCGGAGATCGAGAGGCTGGTCGTCCTGGCGTGCCGGAAGGTACGCCAGGGAGAGGACGGCCAGGCGCGCGACCATGAAGCCGTCGAGGGCCGTCGCCGATACCGTCGCCAGCAGCGCGAACGCCAGCCCGTCGTACCAGGGAAGGGCGTACGGCGTGGCGAACAACCAGGCGACGACCACCCCCACGGCCACCCACGCCCCCTCACTTCCACCGGGCGGCACCTCACTCCTCCCACCAGGCGACACCTCGGTGCCGAGACGGAGGAGGGAGGCGGCGATCAGGGCGAGGAGGAGGAGCGATCCGATCTGGATCCAGACGCGATAGGCGCCCGAGCCGAAGAGTGCCTGGAGGCCGCCCTGGACGAGGTGCCAGGGGGTGGCCCACGAGATCGACTTGCTGGCGTGCAGCACCTGGTCGAGCGAGTGCGGACCCGCCAGCAGATAGGCCACCAGCACGGTGAGCGTCGCCGTGCCCGCCACGACCGCGAGCTTCCTCGGCTGCCGCCGCAGCTCCCATGCCGGGCCGAGCGCGACCAGCCCCGCGTTGACCTTGACCGCGATGGCCAGGCCCAGCAGCGGCCCTGTGGCCCACCAGCGCCTGCCTCCCACGGTGACCAGCGCGGCGACCGCGAAGACGACGGCCAGCGTGTCGACGTGCATCCCCGCGACCAGTTGGTAGATCACCAGGGGGTTGACCGTCCACAGCAGCGCCGTGCGAGCCTGCCGCGCCCGGTCGTCCCTCGTGAACCTGTGGAGCAGCAGCGCCGTGGCGACGAAGGCGGCGGCGTTCACGACGGCGAGCACGAAGACGATCAGGCGAACCGAGTCGCCGCCGATCAGGCCCGCCAGAGCCTGCACGGCCGTCGCGACCGGGCCGTACACGCTCGGCTCCTCCTGCCAGGGTCTTTCGACCGCATTCGCCACCGGGTCTCCGCGCAGTGCGATCGCGCCCGTGGCGTAGGGATCGTGGCCGAGGGCCGCCATCCGGCCGTACGCCGCGTAGTTCAGATGGTCGGCCGACCCGGACGGCGGCAGGAAGGCCAGGACCGCGACGGCGAGGCATCCGGCGAGCAGGAGCCTGCGGGGATCGGGTGCCCAGCCGCGCCGCGCGGCGATCAGCCCGGCGCCGAGACCGAGGGCGCCCAGCACGATGGCCACCGCCTCCATGGCGATGACCAGGTGGCCGCCGGGGTGCGCGCCCAGGGAGTAGGGCGGCTGCCACGCGGGCCCGCGCAGCGCGGGGACCACGGCCGACGGGCCGAGTGCCCCGATGGCGATCGTGACGGCGACGCTGAGCGCGATGCCCGCGACGGCGACCACCGCCGGCCCGCCACGCCCCCGCATCACGTCCCGATCCACCGGACGATTCCAGCACACCCCGCGACCCGCTCGCGCCACCTCACCGGCGCAGCGCTCAGCCCGCTCCAGCCCCATCGATGGCGCGCGACCTTTCAGGCGGTTTCAACGCTTCACTTGGACGTGAGGTGGTCGGTCAGCGGGGGGTGTTCGTGGGGCGCTTCAGGGTGGTGAGGACGTGTTCGCGGGTGGCCAGGGCGAGGGCTACGTCGCGGAACTGGCGGGCGCGGTGGAGCTGCGCGTGCCAGTCGGTGCCGGTGGCGCGATGCGCCATGTCGACCTCGACCTCGACGACCCGGAATCCCTTGCGGACCAGGTCGATCGTCAGGCCGGTCTCGACGCCGAACCCGTGGGCCAGCGGACGCGCCGCCTCGAACGCCGCCCTGGTCAGGCAGCGTTGCCCGTTGAGCGGCTGGCCGGCCGCGAAGCCGGAGGCCCGCTTGATGCCCTCGCGCGCCAGCCGTACGACGAAGCCGTGGCCGCCCAGCTTGACGCGGGTGCTGAACGCGGCGATGGTCATGTCGGCCGAACCCGCGCGGACCGGCGCGATCAGCCGCGCGGCCTCACCCGCGGTGTCGCCCAGATCGGCGTCGAGGAAGAGCAGGTGACGGGCCTGCTCGTCGTCGAACAGGCGCACGGCTTCCGCGCCGCTCTCCATCGCCGCGGCCTTGCCACGGTTGCGGCTGTGGCGCACGACGCGCGCGCCGGCGGCCTTGGCCACCCGCCCCGTGTCGTCGAACGAGCCGTCGTCGACCACCACGACCAGGTCGACCCCGGGGATGGCCAGGGCGGCGGTCACGGTGGCGCCGATGCGGTCGGCCTCGTCCTTGGCCGAGATGATCACCGCTGTGTCCGGCTTCGCGGATGGGTCGCTCATCGCTCCTCGTCCGATTGGCTGCCGTTGACGACCGGTCGACGCTAGCCCGGATGCTCCGCCGTGAGCAACTCCGCAGGGATGGTGTCGTGCACGGTGAACACCGAGTCGAGACCGGTCACCTGGAGGATCTTACGGACGGCCGGACGCGGCGAGGCCACCTCCAGCCTGCCGCCGCGTTCTCGCATGCGCTTGAGTGCGGACAGCAGCACGTTCATGCCCGTGGAGTCGCAGAACTCCACCCCGGACATGTCTATGACGACCCTGTTGGGCCCGGTCTCCAGCAGGCGGGTGAACTCCGCCTGAAGACGAGGCGCGGTATATAGGTCGATTTCGCCGACGACCGTCAAGATGGCGTGATCGGCATGTGATCGAGTCGAGACCTTGAGCTCCACAGCGGGCACACTAGCGCCGTACCGCCCTCGGGTCACGCTCTACCGCGATAACCGAAGAGTCGTCCGCCCTTAGTTCCCCGTTTCCGCCCCACGAAAACGCTGAGTACGCAAAGCTTAACGCTATGCGACACCGGCTCGGCCGGAAGGGGGGGAGGCCCGAAACCTCCACGTCCGGTCATCACTTCGACAAGGAGGGGCGGGCGTGGAACGCGACGGGCCCGACAGCGCGAATGAACAGTGAGATCCCTGAGGATCCCCAGCGACAATGCATGCGCGAGCGACTGGAAGCCATCCTCGCCCGCACCGACAGGGCCCGCGCCTGGGGGGACGCGGCCCTGCCATTCCAGTCCCTGATCAACAGAGATGGTTACGTTCCGATCAAGACACGCCTGCATGTCGACGATCTGGACATGCTCGTGGGCGCGCGCGCGGAGTTGCTGTGCTTCTCCGAGCTCGGCCTGCGCCTGCTCGACCTGCACCAGCCCCGTGACGCAGGCGGCATCACGAGCGACGCCGCTCACCCGATCCTGCGCTGCAGGAGCTGCATGTGGCGCTGGCCGTGCCCGACGTTCCGGGCGATGTCGGAGGCGCTCGACGCGCTCCCCTTGTACGAGCGTGCGAGTCCGGCCTCCGAGTACGCCTCGGCCGAGTACGCCGCCTCCGGATACGCCTCGGCCGAGTACACCTCCGCTGAGTTCGCCTCGGCCGAGTACGCCTCCGCGCCGGGCGACGACTGTCGCGAGACCTACCAGGGCACGGGCGACTACTCCGGACCGAGCAGCCCCCTCGACACGAACACCTCGTTCCGCCTGAACGGGGCACTCGGCGCCAAGGGGTCCATCGACATCTCCGGCTACAGGTTCACCGGCGGCCCCGCCGAAGGCCCCCTGACGGGTCTCCAGAACGGCACGTCAGGCCGCCGGACCGCAGACCGGAAGCATGATCTCGAAACGGCAGCCCGCGCCTTCGTTGACGACGGCGATGGCCCCTTCATGCGCTTCGACGATTCCGCGCGCGATGGCCAGGCCGAGTCCCGCTCCCCGATCGGGGCCAGGGGTCCGCGCGGCCTCGCCCCTAAAGGCCACTTCGAAGACCCGTGGTAGGTCGTCCTCGGGGATGCCCCCGCAGCAGTCCGCCACCGAGAGGCGCACGGTGCCCATGTCGGCGACCGCGCGTACGACCACGGTGCCGTCCTCCGGGGTGTGCCTGATCGCGTTGACCACGAGGTTGCGCAGGGCACGCCCCAGCTCGGCGGCGTCGGCGTACACCGGGAGCACCGGCTCGGCCTCGCCCTCAAGGCGCACTCCCCTGGCCCTGGCCAGGGCCTCCACCCCCGCGAGCGCGTCGGCCACGAGGTCGCCGAGCCCGATGCGCCGCGGGGAGAGCCGTAGCGCGCCCGCGTGGATGCGCGAGAGTTCGAAGAGGTCGTCGACCATGTGGGACAGCCGGTCGACCTCCACCCTGATCTGGTTGTGGTAGCGGCGCACGGTCGCGGCGTCGTCCACGACCCCGTCCTCCAGCGCCTCCACCATGGCGCGCATGCCCGCCAGCGGAGTACGGAGGTCGTGGCTCACCCACGCGACCAGCTCGCGCCGTGCGCCCTCCAGGGCCCTCTCACGCTCCCGCCCCGCGCGCAGCCGCTCGTACGCCTGGTCCAGGGCCCTGGAGATGGTCTCCAGCTCCGCCGGGAGCCGGCCGGGCGGCGGGATGAAGTCACGCGACGGCGAGACGGCCTCCACGGCGGCCACGAGCCTCCTGCTGGCCGCGACCACCTGCCGGGCCACCACCATGGCGACCCCGAGCCCGACCAGCCCGGCGACGGCGACGACGGTGAGGACGACGTTCTTGGGATGCCCGTCGATGATCATCTCGATGGTGATCGCCACCACCCCGGCGAGCGTGGCCGTGACGGTGACCACCGCGACCACGGCGAGCATGATGCCGATCGAACGTCCACGCAGCAGCCACAGGCCCGCTAGGCCGGCCCCGCCGACCAGTAGCCCCAGGCCGGCGGTGACGGCGACGATCTGGAGGATCACGGGCCCTCCACAGTGACCGGAGCCGTGAGGGCCATCACGGCCGTTCGCCGCCCGTGTCGTCCTCGACCGGCTCGTACCGGTACCCGACTCCCCACACCGTGACGATGCGTCGGGGCGCGGTCGGGTCAGGCTCGATCTTCTCCCGGAGCCTGCGGACATGGACGGTCACCGTGGAGGTGTCGCCGAACGACCATCCCCACACCTGGCTGAGCAGCGCGGCCCGGCTGAACGCCTGACGCGGGTTGCGCATGAGGTACGCCAGCAGGTCGAACTCGCGGGCCGTGAGGGTGATCTCGTGCTCGCCCAGCCGTACCTCATGGGCCCCCACGTCCACCAGCAGCTCTCCGTCGCGCAGCACGCCCGTACCCGACGTGACCAGCGCACCGCGCGCCCGCCGCAGGACCGACTGCACGCGCAGGGCCAGCTCACGGGGGCTGAACGGCTTGGTGACGTAGTCGTCGGCGCCCGTTTCGAGGCCCACGACCCGGTCGATCTCCTCGCCGAGGGCGGTCAGCATGATCACTGGGACCGGCCAGCGCTCCCTGAGCCTCTTGCAGACCTGGAGGCCGTCCATGCCGGGGAGCATCAGATCGAGGACGAGCAGGTCGGGCGGGTTGGCGAGGGCCCTGCGCAGCGCCTCGGCGCCGTCGCCGACGCTCTCGACGATGTGCCCGTCGCGTTCGAGGTACTTGACGACCACCTCGGCCACGGTCGGGTCGTCGTCCACCACGAGGATCCGAGGTCGGGGCGTCACGCTCATCACCCCACGGTAGGGCTGATCCGGCCGCCCACACGACTCGCGTCACTACTTCGTAAGACGGATGCCGGCTCGTGAGACCGATACCGGCTCGTAGAGCCGGCTGCCGGGCCCAGAGGTCACGATCTCGACCAGAGATCGTCGTGCGCTCGCGGCCGGGCCCCGTGCGACGTACCTTCTGGATATGGCCCGCATCGTTCTTTCAATCCTCGGCGTCGTGCTCGCACTCTACGTGGTGTTCGGGCTCGTGCTCCCGCTCGTCCTGGGGATCTTCAAGCTCCTGCTCGTCATCGCCGTCGTCGCCCTTGTGGCCGTCGCCGCCGTCACCGTCGTCGGAAAGCTGTCGAACAAGTAGGATGACCGGCTTCCCCACCACCATCGCGCTGCTCGCGCAGCTCCTCGCCTGGCCGACCAGCCCGGCGACGCTGACGACGGCCGGGCTCGTGGGGGTCACCCTTCTGCTTTTCGCCTGGGCTCTCGGGCGGCTGGCGTCGGCGCCCGCGGTCGCTGTGGCCTCGGGTCACCGTCCGCGGGCCGCGCACACCGTCTTCGTACGGATGCTCCACCCGGCCGCCGCCGGTCGCCCACGCCCCAGAGCGCCATCCTCAGGCCCCGCGCCCGTCTAGCGTCCCGGTAGTCGTGCCGCTCACGGGCGCTTTCGTCATGTTCATCCACATAGACGAAGGGGCTTGTCCCGCCATGTTCGACACCGTCATCGACTCCGCCTACCGGCTCATCAACGGCCTTGGATCCCTCACGGGCGCGGCCTTCGCGATCGTCCTGTTCACCCTGGCCGTGCGCCTGCTCCTCCTGCCGCTCAGCGTGCGGCAGGCGAAGGCCCAGAAGGCGCGCCTGCGCCTCGCGCCGCAGGTCGAGGCGCTGAGGAAGCGCTTCGCCCGCGACCCGGAGCGGCTCATGCGGGAGACCTCCAAGCTGTACGCCGCCGGGGGGACGTCGATGTTCGCGGGAATCATGCCCGGTCTCGCCCAGGCGCCGTTCCTCATGATCACCTACCGGGTGTTCGTCTCGGCGACCATCGCCGGGCACCCCAACCTCCTGCTGGCCCAGAGCGCCCTCGGCGTTCCGCTCGGCGAGCACTTCGCCGCCGTGCTCGCGGGAAGCGGCCTGGGGGGCGGAGCGGGCGATCCTGTATCCCAAGCCGGCCTGATACGACGCCCTCATGCAGATTGGGGTACTTGTGCGCCACTAACGTTGAATGTTGGAACGACGTGGTTTCAATCGGGAGGGTCGAACGATGAACGGTGCCGACAGCGAGGTCGGGCGGCTGGAGACGGTCATGCTCCACCGGCCGGGTGCCGAGCTCAAGCGGCTGACCCCCCGTAACAGCGACAAGCTGCTCTTCGACGGCATCCCATGGGTCGGCAGGGCCCAGGAGGAGCACGACGCGTTCGCCCAGTCGCTCCGCGACCACGGGGTCGAGGTTCTCTACCTCACCGAGCTGCTCCAGGACACGCTGGAGTACGACTCCGCACGCCAGGAGATCATCCCTGCCGTGCTGGAGGAGCGGCAGCTCGGCGACAGGCTCGCGCAGCTGACGCGGGACCACCTGGAGGAGCTCGACCCCGAGGACCTCACCCAGACGCTGATCGCCGGGCTCGCCCGCGAGGAGCTGAAGACCGGCCGTGGCCTGGTGTACGGCCTGATGGACCGGCACGACTTCGTCGTCGACCCCCTGCCGAACCTGCTGTTCACCAGGGACTCCAGCGTGTGGATCGGCGACCGGGTGGCCGTGACCAGCCTCGCCATGCCGGCCCGTACGCGAGAGAGTCTCCTGACCCGACTGATCTACACCTACCACCCGAGGTTCGCCGGGGTGGACCACCTGTACGAACCCTGGCTCGAACACGTCGAGGGCGGTGACGTGCTGCTGATGGCTCCGGGGGTCATCGCGGTGGGCACCGGTGAGCGTACGACGCCGGCGGGGGTGGAGCGCCTCTGCCGGCGCGTCTTCGCGGCCGGGCTGGCGCACACCGTGCTGGCGGTGCCGATCGCCCAGCAGCGGGCCACCATGCACCTCGACACGATCTGCACGATGGTCGACGTGGACACCGTGGTCATGTATCCGCCGGTGGCCTACTCACTCCAGGCCTACACCGTGACCTCGATGGAGAACGGCGAGCTGCGCGTGTTCGAGCCCCGCCCTTTCCTGGAGGCGGCGGCCCAGGCCATGGGCATCGAGCGGGTCAAGGTCATCGACACCGGGCTCGACCCCGTCACCGCCGAACGCGAGCAGTGGGACGACGGAAACAACACGCTCGCGCTCGCCCCGCGGGTCGCGGTGGCCTACGAGCGCAACGTGGAGACGAACGCGCGCCTGGAGGCCTCGGGGGTGAAGGTCATCCGTATTGCGGGCAGCGAACTAGGAAGCGGCCGGGGCGGCCCGCGCTGTATGTCCTGCCCTATCAGCAGGGAACGTCTAACCACACTCGCGTAGGGCGCCCATTTCGGGTGTTCTGACTTGCGAATTAAGGACAGCGACCGGGGCATGGAGGACCGCCCACACCGTGGTCACGTCACCGTCATGGCGTACGCCCCAGCGCACGGCGAGGAACTCGACGATTCCGAGCCCCCGCCCGCCGAGCGAGGAGAGGGTCGGCCGTCCCGCGCGGGGCTCCGTGGCCGCTCCTCCGTCGCTCACCGTGACCTCGAGATGTTCGTCCGCCCAGTCCCAGGTGGCCATGATCTGGCCCGATGGCAGCGGGTGGGCATGACGCAACGCATTGCTCAGCAGTTCGCTCACCACAAGAACGGCGTCTTCCACCGCGGCGGCGAACACTCCCCATGCCTCAAGATCGGCGCTGAGACGCTGGCGTGCGACGGCGACGCTGGTCGGCGCATACGGCAACAGCACGACGCCCTCACTTCCCCGTTCTCCTGCATTTCCCCCTGAGGAAAACACATCCCAGTACGACCGAAATGCCCCGTTCGATGGTTCTGGAAACCGTGCGGCGATCATTGCTTGTGCAGATTCGACACTAGATGAGTCCAGCCGTGACCTGCCCGTTACCGGTTCGGTGTGTCGGATCCGATATAGGCCGGTGCGGTGCCCAGGATGAATCTCATTCGGGTGCCCCCGCCGAGCCGCGAATGGGCGGTCACCTCGCCGCCCTGGGCGCGCGCGAGGCTGCGTGCGATGTAAAGCCCGAGCCCCACGCCGCCGAACCTGCGGCGGTCGCCGCTGTCGGCCTGGACGAACCGTTCGAAGACGCGCTCGTGGTCGTCGGGCGCGATGCCCACGCCCTCGTCGTCCACCACGAGGACGACGCGATCGCCCTCGGCCCACGCGAGCACGCGGATCAGCCCGCCGTCCGGCGAGTACTTGAAGGCGTTCTCCAGGAGCTGGGCGAGCAGGATGTCGGTGGCCAGCGCGTCGCCGTCGACCAGGGGAAGGTCGCGGGGGATGTCCACCTCCACGCGATGCCGGTCGGACAGGACGGGCATCCCCAGCGTGGCCGCGCGCACCCGTTCGCCCAGGTCGAAGCTCTCCACCCGGACCTTCAGCTCCTCGGCCCCGGCCCGCGCGCCGAGCAGCAGGTGGTCCATGAGCTGCCCCAGCGCCCGGGCCCGCTCCGCGATGGTCCGCACGGCGGAGCGGCGCTCGACGTCCGACAGCTTGTCCCAGCGCGCGTCGAGCGTGCTGGCGAACCCCTGGACCACGGTGATGGGCGTGCGCAGTTCGTGGCTGGTGGTGGCGAGGAACAGGTCCTTGGCCTCCTCCAGCTCCTTGGCGCGCGTGACGTCACGGAAGTCGACCACGATCTCGGCGGTGTCGTTGATCTCCGCGCTGACCACGTCCAGCCAGCGACCGCACGGAAGCTGGGTGGTGAGCTTCTCCCCCGGCGCGGGCAGCGGGAACGGCGGCCGGTCGCCGATCACGTCGTCGGCCCGCACCCCGGTCAGCTCCTCGGCCGCCGGGTTCCACTGGCGGACGTACCCCATGCCGTCGAGCACCGCGATGCCGTCCGCGCTGGCGTCGACGACCGCCCGCTCGTGAGCCCGCTGCCGCACGGCCTCCTGGTACGCCATCGCGTTGGCGAGCGCGATGCCGGCGTGCCCGGCCAGCAGCTCAAGCAGCTCAAGCTCGACGTGGCCGGCCTTGCGCTCGGCGAACAGCGCGTACAGCGCCCCGTACGGCCGGCCGCCGACCGCCGCGACGCCGAGCGCGATGGTGTGCAGGCCGGGCAGCTGCGACCAGATCAGATCGTCGAGCACGGCCTGGTCGCCGGTCTCCAGCAGGACGGTCTTCCCGGTCCGCAGCAGCTTGCCCACCAGGCTCGTCCGCAGGTCGGCGGTCGCGCCCCGGAGCCTGTCGGGCAGCCCGTGCGCGCTGACCAGCCGCAGGCGGTCGTCCTCGATCAGAACGAACCCGCCCGCGTCGGCCCCGGTCAACTCGGTGAGGCTTCCCGCGATGCGGTCGAGGACGGATGACAGCTCCAGCTCGGCGTTGATGTCGCCCACCACGTCGGTGAGCCGCCGGACGAGCCTCGCCCTGCGGGCGCCCCGGTCGCGGGCCGCCGAGTCGTTCTCCAGGGAGTGGTAGACGCTCACGTAGCCGAGCAGCGCGCCGGCCTCCGAGCGCAGCGCGCTCAGGTCCACGCCCACGTCGACGAGCGAGCCGTCGCTGCGCAGGCGCTTGGTGCGCAACGAGACGGGCCCTCCCGTGCGGACCCGTTCCAGCACGGCGTTGTGCTCCACCACCAGCTCGTCGGGGACGAGCGGTGCCCTGCGCCCGGTCATGTCGCCCGCGGTCCAGCCGAACAGGCGCTCGGCGGCGGGGTTCCACAACAGGACGGAAAGGTCACGATCGAGGGCTACGACGGCATTCGGGGAACTCGCGAGGACAGCACGGGCAATGCCGTCATCGGCGTTCTCTACCCTGTCGTCACTCATGACCCCCATCGTGCCCGTTTTTGCCCCCGCGTCTTGGCACTTTTGATGTACGAATAGTCGCATTCGTCGGGACTGTACCCTCTCGGGGTCTTCTACGGCGCGCGGCGCGTGGCCGTCGCGGCCGGTGGGACCCTCCGCTCCTATACGCTGCCTGGTAGCGGGACCGGGAGGGGTGCGGCCATGTCGACAGGGGATCTCGAAGCCCTCGTGCGGGTGACCGCTCCCGGCTATGTGGGCGAGACCCCACCCGACGTCGCTTTCGGGATGACCGACACCCCCGTCGGGCGGCTGGCGCTCGCCGTCACCGTGCGCGGCGTGGTCGCGTGCAGCTACGAGAACGAGCACGTCGTCTTCGCGCGCATCACCCGCGAGATCGGCTCGTTCATCGGGCCCGACCCGCGGCGCCTCGATCCGATACGCCGTGAGCTCGACGCGTACTTCTCCGGCAGGCTCAGGGCCTTCACCCTTCCCGTCGACCTCCGGCTGGCCACGCCGTTCGCGCGTACCGTGCTCCAGATGACGATGGCCGTGCCCTACGGAAGCGTCACGACATTTCCCGAAATCGCCGAGCGCATCGGGCGGCCCCAGGCGCTACGCGCGATAGGCAACGCGCTGACCGCCAACCCGGTCTGCGTCATCGTCCCGTGTCACCGGGCGATCGAGTCGCAGGGGCATCCCGGAGGCTACGCCGGAGGCCTCGCCGCCAAGCAGTTCCTCCTCCGCCTCGAAGACCCCGCCCGCTGAACGCCTGCCCGAGCAGCGTCGCCAGCGCGGCGACGACGAACGCGGCGAGCGCGGCGTTCATCCAGACCTGCCGCTCGAAGCCGATCGCGCCTCGGAGCGCCGTCCAGACCGAGTCCCACCACGCCACCGTCGGCGTCGCCGTGACCAGCCAGTACGCCACGAAACCGAGCACCCACGGCACGACCATCCCCCACCGCGAGGGCGCCCCCGCCGAGGTGTCCCACCTGGCGGCCCCGCCGAGCAGGAAGTAGTCGACCACGAGGACGGCGAACATCGGGACGAAGACCGCGCCGATGACGCCGAGGAACGCCCCGTAGGATTTCACGTCGGCGAAGAGCGCGATGACGGTGGTGAGCACGCCGACGACGATCGAGAAGACGCGCCGGTCCACCCTAGGCAGGAGGTTCTGCAGGGACATCGCCGTGGAGTAGACGTTGGCGAACGACTGGTCGGCCTCGCGCAGCACCAGGATTCCGAAGAACAGCCCCCCGAGGGGCACCGCGACGAAGGCGTCCCACACCCGGTCGGGGTCGTTCCCGACCAGGGCCAGCGCGAGGACGCCGATGACCAGGCACGCGACCTGGGCGATCGTGTAGCCGCTGACCACCCCCGCGAAGGCCGCCCGCCCGGACCGCGAGTGCCGCGCGTAGTCGGCCGCCACCGGCACCCAGGAGACCGAGAGCGCGATCACGTAGTCGACGGCCGGGGCGAAGGCGTTCCAGTTCCCGCCTCCGAGGGTGGGTGCCTCGCGCAGCAGCGCCACCGCGAGCCACACCATCGCGACGACCACCCCCGCCGTCACGAACCGCCGGAGCAGGCGGATCGCCCCCAGCGGCCTGATCGTCAGGGCGATGGTCAGCAGCCCCGCCGCCACCACCCACACCCAGTACGGCACCGCGTCACCGAAGATCGCACGCGCCCCGGTGGCGATCACCCACAGCTCGAAGGCCCCCCAGCCGAGCATCTGCACGACGTTCAGGACCGTCGGGACGTACGAAAGCCTGGCCCCGAACAAGCCCCGCAGCAGCACCATCGCCGGCGCGCCTGTGCGCGCGCCCGGCACCGCCGCGAGGCCGACCATCACGGTGCCGATCAGGCTTCCGGCCACGGCCGCGAGGACGGCCGCGCCGAGGCTCAGCGGGACGTCGCCCAGCGGGTTGATCAGGTAGAGGGCCCCCGAGAAGCCGAGGAGGCTCACTCCGAGGTTGGCCCAGAAGGCGCCCTGGTCGAGCAGGCCCAGCGTCTTCGGGGGGGCCTCGTCGAGTGTCAGGGGGACCTCGCCGACGGCGGACGTCATCGCACGCTCCCTACGCCGGCATTACCCGGACAGGTTCATGCGGTCGGCGGCGCGCCCAGTGTCACTGGGAACCGCCCTCTCAGCCCGGTTGCGCCCGAGCTCCCGCGGTATGGATTTTGACCGAATTATTACACTCCGCCGCTAGGCGACGAAGGGCTGCCCCCCGTTTTCGGCCACCATCGGACGGCCGGCCGCGGCCCACGACTGCATGCCGCCACCGACGTTGATCGCCTCTCGGCCCACGTGGTTGAGCCACGCCGCGGCCCTCGCGGACCTGCCTCCGACCCGGCAGACGACGTAGACCGGCACGCCGGCCGGGACCTCGTCGACCCTCTGCTGCAGCGCGCCGAGCGGGATGTGGACGGCCGCCGGAGCGTGCCCCGCCAGCCACTCGTCGGGCTCGCGCACGTCGAGCAGGAAGACATCGTCGGGTACGGCCTTGGCCTCGATCTCAGGGACGTTCATGCCGTTCATTGTCCCCGCTCTGCGAGCTTTCCGTCCGCTAACGGAGGGTTGTCATTACTGACCGAGCGTTGATTTCTCCCCGAGAAGGCCCCGGTGGGCTATTTGAGAAGGCGGGACAGCCTGCGGTCGGCTAGCGGCTTCCCGCCGGTCTGGCACGTCGGGCAGTACTGCAGGGAGGAGTCGGCGAACGACACCTCCCTGATCGTGTCCCCGCACACCTCGCACTGCTGCCCGGCACGCCCGTGGACCCGCAGACCCGACTTCTTCTCGGTCTTGAGATCCTTCGCGGCGATGCCGCGAGAGCGCTCGACGGCCGCCCGCAGCGTGCTGACGATCGACTCGTGCAGGCCCGCCACCGCGTCGTCGGTCAGCGACCCCGCGATCTTGAACGGGGACATCTTGGCCACGTGCAGCACCTCGTCGGAGTAGGCGTTGCCGATGCCGGCGATCACCTTCTGGTCGCGCAGGAGCCCCTTGATGCGGGTGCGGCTGCCGCCGAGGATGCCCTTGAGCACGTCCACGGTGAACTCGGGCGCGAGCGGATCGGGGCCGAGGCTCGCGATGCCGGGAACCTCGCCGGGGTCGCGGACGACGTAGACCGCGAGCCGCTTCTGGGTGCCCGCCTCGGTGAGCTCGAATCCGGGCTGCCTGCCGTCGTCGCCGGGCGCGAACCGCACGCGGGCCGCGAGGGGGCCCTTGCCGGGACGTACGGGCTTGGCCCCGGAGAAGTCGTCGCGCCAGCGGAGCCAGCCGCCACGGGCGAGGTGGGTGATGAAATGGAGCCCGTCGCAGTCGAGGTCGAGGAACTTGCCGTGACGGGCGACACTCGTCACCGTCAGCCCTGCCAGCGAGGTCACCGGCGGGTCCACGGTCTTCAGCGCCTGGAAGGCCACCACGTCGACGGCGGCGACCGGGCGGCCGACGGCCCGTTCGCGCAGGAACTCGGCGAGCGACTCCACCTCGGGAAGCTCGGGCATGCCATCACACTAACCGCTCGCGAGGACCCGCGACGCGCGCCTGAGCTGTACCCACAGCGCGCGTCGCGCCTGCTCCTCGCCCCGGCGCGCGCCTGCTCCTCGGCTCGGCGCGCGTCCGCCCCCTCGGCTCGGCGCGCGTGTCGCGCCTACTTGGTGAGGACGTCCTCCGGCACCGGCTTGTCCTCGGCCAGGGCCTTGAAGAGCCGCAGAGCGCGCTCGGTGTCCCACTTCACGACGGAGGCGCCGTTGATCGTGGGCAGCGAGCCCACGGGCACGGCGGTGGCGATCGGATCGCCGCTCATCGCGAGCCCCAGCGACAGCATGTCGAAGGCTCCCGTGCCCGGGTCGACCGCCACCGAGTCGGTCGCGCTCATCGCCAGCGGGATCGAGCGGAACGGGTTGACCAGGACGCCCGGGCTCGCGGCCTTCTTCACCACGGCGCCGAAGAACTGGCGCTGGCGCTGGGTGCGGTCGAAGTCGGGCAGCGCGCCGGTCGCGCGGGTGCGGACGTACCCAAGGGCGGTGCCGCCGTCCATGTCCTGGCAGCCCTTCTTGAGGTTGATGCCGGCCTTGTGGTCCTTGATGTTCTGCTTGACGCAGATGTTGACGCCGCCGATCGCGTCCACGATGCCGACGAAGCCGCCGAATCCGATCTCCATATAGTGGTCGACACGGATGTCGGTGACCTTCTCGACCGTCTTGGTCAGCAGCTTGGGGCCGCCGAAGGCGTACGCGGCGTTCAGCTTGTCGCTGCCGTGCCCGTCGATGGGGACGTAGGAGTCGCGGGGCAGGCTGACGAGGGTGGGCTTGCCGCCGCCGCTCGGGATGTGCAGGAGCATCATCGTGTCGGTGCGCTTGCCGACGGCACGGCCGGTGGCGAGCTTCTTGCGCTGGGCGGCCGTCAGCCCGGCCCGGCTGTCGGAGCCGACCAGCAGCCAGTCTTCGCCGGGGGTGGCAGCGGGACGGCCGTCATAGTCGGTGAGCGACTCGACGCTGGTGATGCGGGAGTTGATCCAGAAGAACCCGACCAGGCCGAGCACGAGCAGCACCACCAGCAGGATCACGAGGATCCTGACCACCAGACGGCCCGTCCGCCTCGGGCCGCGGGCCTTCGGCTCGGCGGCCCCGGGGCCGCCGGACGGATGCGTCTTGGGCGTCTCCGGGCTCGACAGGGGCCGGATCGGCGCCTGGCCGGACCGCGGCTTGCCGTACACGCGCGATCTCCCCTTGGAGGGCTCTCCGGAAGCCGGTGCCTCCCCGCCTCCGGGGAAGGCCTGCTGGCGGGTTCGCTCCTCGTCCTCGGAGCCGGCCCGGCCGCCCCGGTCACGCGAGCCCTGCGGGAAGCGGTGCGCCGGCTGACCCGCCGAGTAGGGCTCGTCACCGTCCCCGCCCGCCGGCGGATACGCCCCTTCGCCTCCGGCTCCGGCCGGACGGCGCAGAGCCCGGGTCGGCCCCTCGTGGGACCCCTTCTCGTCGGACCCCCCCGACCGGTCTCCAGGCCAATCGCCCACGTTGTCGTCCCCGTCCTGTGGCTAGAGCCGCTTTGCTTTCGAAGCTACGCCGTCGCGTCTACGCGGGGCGTTCCGTCACCAAGCTTTTCTCATGTAAAAGTACGCAGAGTCACAGTAAGTCACCAATGTCGTGCCGCGGGAAACATTGGTCGAGCCTGGACCGTTACGGTTATCGACGACCTCTAGCGAAAGGACAGTCGTGTCCGCTCCCGACCCGTGGAGTACATGCCCGTGCCACGGCACGGGCCCAATTCAATCGGGGATGGCAGACCAGTGACCATGGTTCTCGGTCTGCCGGCCGTACTACTTCTCACCCTCGCGACCGGCTACTTCGTCGCGCAGGAGTTCGCGTTCATCGCGGCCGACCGGTCGACCCTCCGGGAGCAGGCCGCAGCGGGCGACGCCGCCGCCGAGCGGGCGCTCAAGGTCACCGGAAGGCTCTCGTTCATGCTGTCGGGCGCGCAGCTCGGCATCACCGTGACCACACTGCTCGTGGGCTTCGTCACCGAACCCGCCCTCACCCCGCTGATCAGCCCTGGCCTTTCCGCCCTGGGCGTCCCGGAGGCGGTGGTCCCCGGCATCGCGGTGGCCCTCGGCCTGGTGATCGCCACGATCGTCCAGATGGTACTGGGTGAGCTGATCCCCAAGAACCTCGGAATCGCCCGGCCCGAGCCGGTCGCCAAATGGCTTTCCAGGTCCACGCTGATCTACATGGCCGTCGCGGGCCCCGTCATCCGGCTCTTCGACGCCTCGGCCACCCGCCTGCTCCGCCTTGCCGGCGTGGAGCCGGTGGAGGAGGTCGAGCACGGTGCCACGCCGGAGGAGCTGTCGCGCATCATCGCCGAGTCCGAGGCCGCCGGGGAGCTTTCCGAGCGCCTGTCGGACCTGCTGGAGCGCGCGCTGGAGTTCGGCGACCGCACCGCCGAGGACGTCATGGTCCCCCGGCCCCGGGTGGTCTCGCTCCGCGCCGGACGGCCCGCGTCCGACCTGCTGGAGGCCGTGAAGTCCTCGGGCCACTCCCGCTACCCCGTGCTGGGCGCGGACGGCGGCGACGTCGTCGGGGTGACCGGCCTGAGCGAGCTGCTTCGCGGCGAGTCCTACGACGAGCCCATCGAGCGCATCACCGGCGCGCCCCTGCTCGTGCCCACCACGCTGCCGCTGCCCGCGCTGCTGGAGCGCATGCGCACGGCCGGCAGCGAGCTGGCGTGCGTCATCGACGAGTACGGCGGGCTCGCCGGCGTCGTGACGATGGAGGACCTCGCCGAGGAGCTCGTCGGCGAGCTGATGGACGAGAACGACCCCGAGCCGGACGAGGCCGTGGCCCAGGACGACGGCACCTGGGACGTGCCCGGCACCCTGCGGCTGGACGAGGTCGAGCGCGCGACCGGCCTGGGGCTTCCCGAGAGCGAGGACTACGACACCGTGGCCGGCCTGATCATGGCCCGCCTCGGCCGCCTGGCCGAGCCGGGCGACGAGGTCACCGTGCCGCTGACCACCGAGCGGGACCTCCTCGACGAGGACGAGCCCGCCGAGAAGCACGTCCTGCTCACCGTGCTCGATGTGCAGCGCAGGGTCCCCGGCCGGGTACGGCTCGCGCCCCGGGTCGCCGACGCGGCGATCGTGGGAGGTGAGGCCCGATGAACACCGTGACCGCACTGCTGCTCGGCGTCGTCCTGCTGATCGGCAACGGCCTGTTCGTCGCGGCCGAGTTCGCCGTGGTCTCCTCCAAGCGGCACCGCCTGGAAGAGGCGGCAGCCGGCGGCGGCCGCCTGACCAGGACGGCCGGACGGGCCGCGCTCCGCAACGGGCGCGAGCTGTCCCTCATGCTGGCCGGAGCCCAGCTGGGCATCACGCTGTGCTCCCTGGGCCTCGCCATGGTCACCGAGCCGGCGATCGAGCACCTGCTGGAGCCTGTCTTCGGACTGGTCGGCCTTCCCGAGTCGGTGCGGGTGGGCGTCGCGTACGTCATCGCGCTGGCGATCATCACGTTCCTGCACATGGTGGCGGGGGAGATGGCGCCCAAGTCGTGGGCCCTGACCCACCCCGAGCGGGCCGCGATGGCGCTGGCGCTGCCCTTCCGCGGTTTCACGTGGATCGCCCGGCCGGTGCTCGCGACCCTCAACGGCCTGTCCAACGGGCTGCTGCGGGCGTTCGGCGTCCGGCCGAAGGACGAGCTGGCTACCACGCGCACCCCGCCGCAGCTCGCGATGCTGGTGGGCGAGTCGGGCCGTATGGGCCTTCTGGACAGGGACGAG
This sequence comes from Sphaerisporangium sp. NPDC049003, assembly GCF_043197795.1. NCBI lineage: Bacteria > Bacillati > Actinomycetota > Actinomycetes > Streptosporangiales > Streptosporangiaceae > Sphaerisporangium > Sphaerisporangium sp. NPDC049003. The sequence continues at coordinate 125,286 of NZ_JBICTU010000009.1, read as the reverse complement.
CACGACCTGCTGACCCGGGCGCTCAAGGTGCAGTCGCAGTCGGTCGAGCGGCTCATGGTGCCGATCGAGACGGCCACGGCCGTGCCGGCCGGGGCGCCGGACGACCTCGTCCGCGACGTGGCCGCGTTGAGCGGCCACCTGCGCCTGCTGGTCAACGGCGGCTCCCCCGAGGACGTGCTCGGCGTGCTGCACGTACGCGACACGCTGATCAACCCCGGCAACGCGCCTGAGAAGCTCATGAGCCCCGCTCCGCGCCTGGAGGCGTCCACGACGGTTCCGGAGGCCGTGGCGCGCCTCCAGGACGCCCACGCGCACCTGGGGCTCGTCACGGACAAGGATGGGCGGGTCACCGGCCTCGTCAGCCTCACCGACCTCGTCGGCGAGCTTCTCAACACCCGTACGGCCACCGCCGGCGCCCGCGCGAGGTAGCCGGGACGTCGGGTCAGGTGCCTTCGGGGGGCGTCGCGAGGGCGGCGGCCAGGGCGAGGGCCCCCGCGAGGCCGAAGGCGGCGCCGAATCCGGTCTGGGTGATGAGCACGCCCAGCGCGGCGGGGGTGGCCGCCGCGGCCACGTTCTGCACCGTGTTCTGGCCGCCCAGCGCCCGGCCCGCCCAGGCCGCTCCGGCCATCTCGGACACGGCGGTGAACGCGAGGCCGTTGCCGCTCATCGAGATCACCAGCGCGGTGATCAGCAGCGGCGTCCCCGCCGTGGAGCCCGCCTGCACCGCGAGCGCCAGCAGGACCATCACGCTCGCGTTGACGAGCGCGAGCTGCCGCATGGGACGTACGCGGCTGCGCGCCCAGTCGGACCACCGCCCGCACAGGAGGCGCCCGCCCGCCCCCGCGAACTGCGCGACCGCCACGAGCTGTCCCGCGCTCGCGGGATGCCAGTGGCGCTCGGCCACCAGATAGGTGAGCGCGAACGTCGCCGTCGCGAACTGGGGGACGACCAGCAGCATGCTCGCCGCGTGGACGCGCCACAGCCGCGGGGAGCGATAGGGCGACTCCGTCCGCTCTCCCGGCCGGGCGCGGCCGCGCGGAGGGTCGACGACCATGGACGCGACCGCGACGGCCGTGACCAGGCAGATGCCGGCCATCGTGAGGAGGGCGGCACGCAGGCTTCCCATGGACGGCAGGACGGCGCCCGCCACGGCCACCCCGATGGGCTGCGCGGTCTGCCGCCAGCCCATCGCCACACCGCGCCGCTCGGCGGGGAACCACCCGAGGACCACCCGGCCGCTGGCGGCGTTCGCCGAGGCCCCCGAAGCGCCGGCGAGGGCGAGCAGGGCGGCGAGGGGCCCCGCGGTGGTGGTGAAGGCGGCGCAGACCAGGAACATCGTCGCCAGCCCCAGGCCGAGGGCCATCGCCAGGCGCTCGCCGTACCGGTCGGCCACCCAGCCCCAGGCGATGAGCGTGAACAGCATCCCCGCGCTCGGCGCGCCCACGACGAGGCCCGCCCGCGCCAGGCCGAGGCCCAGCTCCTCGCGGAGGACCGGGACGAGGAACGGCAGGCCGTACATGAACACGCAGCCCGCGCCCTGGGCGGCCATGCCCAGGCTGAGCATCGCCCAGCGATTCGGTGCCCTCATGCGGGCACCATAGAACCTATCTCGCCCGATAAGACAATCTGTTCCGGATTATGAGACATGTGGATGTCTTGTCAGGTGGGGATCGCGCGGGAGGAAGCATGAGGCCTGGTGACGTGCCGCGTGCAAGCACGTCGAAAGTGATCTGAAAGCCGGGCGCACTAGACAATCCGAGGTGGGCGAGCCGAACTCAGCGAGTAAAGGAAAGGACTCGGACCTCCGGCCGGGGCTTCTCTCCCCGGGTGTCACCCACTACCTTGATCGGAGCCCCTCAACCAGAGGGGTGTCCTGTGTGTCACAAGGGCCGAGTGCCGGCGGGAGCCACAGGACTTCGGGCCTTCGGGGTTTCATGTGCCGGCTCCTTGGAAGCACCAGACCCCGGAGGAGAACGAACATGACACAGAACACACAAAAGCCCCGGGCGAAGAAGCTTTCGCTTCGACCATCCGGGGATCTTGTGGGCGAGGAGGGATTTGAACCCTCACGTCCTTGCGGACACACGGACCTGAACCGTGCGCGTCTGCCGTTCCGCCACTCGCCCTCTTTGAGTGCGTGGAAAGGCTAGCACGGATCCGTGCATGCCACCGAACCCGGATACGATCCTCCTAGACGATGGAGGAAGGGAGGTACCCGGTGGGAGTCCTTCAGCGCTTCGAGCGAAGGCTCGAAGGCTTGGTTGAGGGGGCCTTTGCGCGGGCGTTCAAATCTGACCTTCAGCCGGTCGAGGTCGCCAGCGCGGTGCAGCGGGAGATGGACGAACGAGCCGCGATCGTGGCACAGGGTCGCACTCTTGTGCCCAACGACTTCGTGGTGGAGCTGTCCACGACCGACAGCGAGCGTCTGGAGGTGTACGCCGACAGCATCAGTCATGAGCTCGCCAACCTCGCCAGGGAGTACGCCAAGGAACAGGGGTACTCGTTCGTGGGACCCGTCCGGGTTCGCTTCGAGACCGCCGACGATCTGGCGGTCGGCCTGTTCCGTATCCGCTCGGGAGTCATCCGGGGGGCCACGGTCGAGCAGGACGAGATCCGGCAGCCCGTCAGCGATCTTCCCGCGAGCAAGCCGAGCGCGTTCGGCGGCCGCCCACGCCTGCTGGTGTCCACTCAGGACGACCCGCAGGGCCAGCGGTCCTATGAGCTGACCACCCCCGTGACGCTTCTCGGACGGGGCACCGACTGCGACCTGCGGTTGGTGGACCCGGGCGTCTCCAGGCACCATGCCGAGCTCAGGGTCGAGGGCACGCTTGTGGCCCTCGTCGACCTCGGTTCAACGAACGGCACTTTCGTCAACGGCCAGCCGGTACGCCGGATCGAGCTCCAGGACGGCACCCGAGTCACCTTGGGTCGCACAACCCTGGTGTTCCGGCGCGATTAAGGGTAGACAAACGGTCCATGTCCGAGCTCACTCTGCTGCTGATCCGGCTCGCGTTCCTCGCGGTGCTGTGGTTCTTTGTGATTGCCGCGGTGGGTGTGATCCGGACAGACTTGTTCGGATCACGTACGGCGGCTCCTGCAGCTGTGCGCAAGCCAACCAAACCCGCACGTCAGCCGGCGAAGCCGAAGAAGGGGGAGCCGCGACAACTGGTCGTTACCGGTGGTCCCCTCCAAGGGACCATCATCAACCTCACGGAGACGCCAATCACTATCGGTCGGGCGAATGACGCCACGCTGGTACTCAGCGACGATTACGCTTCCAGCCGGCACGCCCGGCTGTTCCCCCAGGACGGTCAGTGGATCGTGGAAGACCTCGGCTCGACCAACGGCACGTATCTCGACCGCTCCAAAGTGACCCGTCCGATGCCGGTGCACCTCGGCGTTCCGATTCGCATCGGCAAAACCGTCATCGAATTGCGCAAATGACAATCGCACTCCGCTACGCCGCCCGCTCGGACGTCGGCCTCCTCCGTGAAGGAAACGAGGACTCGGCGTACGCGAGCCCGCGCCTGCTCGCCGTCGCAGACGGCATGGGCGGGCACGCTCACGGTGAGGTGGCCAGTTCGGTCGCCATCACCGCCATGTCGTCCCTTGACCGGGACGCGTCCGGGGGTGACCTGCTCAGCGCCATCGAGGCCGCGGTGCGCGATGCCAATCGCAAGCTGCACGAGATGGTCGGCCGTGATCCCAGCCTCAAGGGCATGGGCACCACACTCACGGCGATGCTGTGGTCAGGCACCCGCGTCGCCCTTGTCCACGTCGGCGACTCCCGCGCCTACCTCCTCCGCAACGGCGAGCTGTACCAGATCACTCATGACCACACCCTGGTGCAGTCGCTTGTGGACGACGGAAGGATCACGCAGGAGGAAGCCGCCAGCCATCCACAGCGTTCGATCCTGCTCCGGGCCCTCGACGGGAGCGGCGAGGTCGATCCCGACCTCTCGCTTCGCGAGGCCCAGGTCAACGACCGCTACCTCCTCTGCTCAGACGGTCTCTCCAGCGTGGTCAGCGCGGAGACCCTGCACCACACCCTGACCACGGTCGAGGAGCCGGACTCTGTGGTCCGCCAGCTCATCGACCTCGCCAACCGGGGCGGAGGCCCCGACAACATCACCTGCATCGTCGCCGACGTGGTCGAGATCGAGGAAGGCCAGGTGGTGGCGGGAGACGCCGCGGTGGTAGGCGCCGCCGGGTCGAACCGCCTCCGATCCCAGCCTCCTGACACTCCGGCCGGGCGCGCGTCCACGATCACCGCTCCGCAGCCCGTGATCGTGGACGACCTTGACGACGAGCGTGCGGGCGGCCCGGCGGCGAACGCCGTGGCCGCCCCGCGGCGTGTCAGACGCCGTCGCCTGTGGCCGGTCGCGCTGGTCGTGCTCGTCCTGCTGGTGCTGGTCCTCGGGGGTGGCGGCTACTACGGCTACAAGTGGACCCAAGATCAGTACTACGTCGGGGCCCAGGGTGACGAGCTAGTGTTGTTTCGCGGGGTCGACAGCACCATCGGACCGATCCAATTGAACTCCGTGGCCCAGAGCACCGGCTTGTCGGTGTCCTCGATCCCCGAACCGGAGCGCGAGCAGGTGCGACGGGGGATCCCGGTAGCCGACCTCCAGGCGGGAAAGACCAAGATCAACGATTTGAAGGCCAAATCCGGTGGTAACCAGAAGACCACCGAGCCCACGACTTCCCCCAGCCCCACGGAGTCCTCCTAAGTGAGTGCTGTCGACGTCGCGGCCGTCCCCATGACCGCCAAACGGCGAGGGGCGCAGCTTGTCATGCTCGCCTTCGCCGTCGCGATCGTCATGGTCGCCTACGCAAACGTCGGGCTGGGCAGGAACGGCCAGGTCCCCGCGGGCATGCTGACCTACGGCCTCGGCCTGGGCGGCCTGATGCTCGCCGCCTACTTCGTGCTGGCCAGGTTCGCCCCCTGGGCCGACCCCCTGGTGCTTCCGCTGGTGACGCTGGTCAACGGCCTCGGCCTGGTGATGATCTACCGCATCGAGCAGGCCACGCCGAAACTCGCCTCCGCCAGCAGCCAGCTCTTCTGGACCGCACTCGGCGTCGTCATGTTCTCCGTCACGCTCATCGTGCTGCGTGACCACCGCGCCCTCCAGCGGATGACCTACACCGCGGGCTTCGTGGGCCTCGGGCTGCTGATCCTCCCTCTGTTGCCCTTCCTGGGCAAGGAGATCAACGGCGCCCGCATCTGGGTCGGCGTCGGCGGCTTCTCGATCCAGCCGGGTGAGTTCGCCAAGCTGTCGCTGGTCGTCTTCTTCGCCGGTTACCTGGTCGCCAAGCGCGACGTGCTGGCGCTCGCCGGGCGCCGTCTGCTCCTGATCGACCTTCCCCGCGCCCGCGACCTCGGCCCCGTGCTCATCACCTGGGTGGTCAGCGTCGGCGTGCTGGTCCTGGAGAAGGACCTCGGCACCTCCCTGCTGCTGTTCGGCGCGTTCATCGCGATGCTTTACATCGCCACGCAGCGCACCTCCTGGGTGCTCATCGGCGTTCTGCTCTTCATCGGCGGCGCGTTCGTCGCCGGCCAGATCTTCAGCCACGTCGGCGCTCGGTTCGACGTCTGGCTGAACCCGAGCAGCCAGGCTCTCTACGAGCGTGACTTCGGCAGCAGTTACCAGCTGATGCAGGGCCTGTTCGGCATGGGCTCGGGCGGCATCCTCGGCACCGGCCTCGGCCAGGGCCACCCCGACCTGATCCCGCTGTCCTTCTCCGACTTCATCTTCCCCGCCACCGGCGAGGAGCTCGGCCTCACCGGCCTCATGGCGCTACTCATGGTGTACGCCCTGATCGTCGAGCGCGGACTGCGCACGGCGGTGGCCGCGCGCGACCCGTTCAGCAAGCTCCTGGCGGGCGGCATCTCGTTCATCCTGGCGTGGCAGGTCTTCATCATCGTCGGTGGCGTGACCAACCTGATTCCCCTTACGGGCCTGGTCACGCCGTTCATGTCGCAGGGCGGCTCCGCCCTCCTGGCTAACTGGATCCTTATCGCCTTGCTGGTACGCATGTCAGACGCCGCCCGGCGCCCGCCGCCGCAAGCCATCCAGGACGAGGGACTCACGCAGGTGTTTCAACGATGAACGGCACGCTCAAGCGGGCCTCCGTGGCGTGCCTGCTCATGTTCGGCCTGCTAATGATCAATATCAACTACCTGCAGGCGGTCAAGGCCGACGAGTTGCGCTCTGACGGCCGCAACCAGCGCAGCTTCTACGCCCGCTACGAGAACGAGCGCGGCATGATCACCGCGGGTGGCGAGACGCTCGCCAAGTCCGTGGACACCGGCGCGGCGAACACGTTCCGGTTCCAGCGCAAGTACACCGACGGCCCGGTCTACGCGCCGGTCATCGGTTTCTTCGCTCCTGAGAGCGCGCAGGGCATCGAGGGCGCCGCGAACAAGTACCTCGACGGCACCCACCCCGACCTGTTCGTCCGCCGCACGGTCGACCTGATCACGAGCAAGCCGACCCGCGGCGCCGCCGTAGACCTCACCCTGGTGCCCAAGGCCCAGAAGATCGCTTACGAGGACATGCAGCGGAGCGGCAAGCGTGGCGCCGTGGTGGCGCTCGACCCGAGGACCGGGGCGATCCTCGCCATGGTCTCGCTGCCGACCTTCGACCCGAACACCATGGCGGCCCCCGACAAGGCCAAGGCCGCGAGGGCCTACAACAAGCTCGACAAGGACGACAACAAGCCACTGCTGAACCGCGCCATCTCGACCACCTACGCCCCCGGCTCGACGTTCAAGGTGGTCACCTCGGCGGCCTACCTCAGCGAGGACAGCTCGCGCACCGCCCAGACCGAGGTCGACGCGCCGAACGTCCTGCCGCTGCCGGGCACCACCATCGGCCTGCCCAACTACCACGGCGAGTCGTGCGGCGGCCGGGCGACGCTCGTCGCGGCCCTGACGATCTCGTGCAACACCGCGTTCGGCACGATGGGCCTCGAAATGGGCTACGACAAGCTCAAGGAGCAGGCGGCGAAGTTCGGGATGGGCCAGCCCATGGCGATCCCGCTCGACGTGGTCGCGAGCGACATCGGCCCCGACGAGGGCAAGGCGGCGCTGGCCCAGACCTCGATCGGCCAGCGCAGCAACCAGATCACGCCGCTGCAGATGGCCATGGTCGCCGCCGCCGTGGCCAACGAGGGCAAGGTCATGAAGCCCTACCTCGTGAACAAGATCGTGAGCCCCGACGGCGACGAGATCGACAGCGCGCGGCCCCAGGAGCTCGACGAGGCCGTCACCCCGGAGGTGGCCGACGAGCTCCGCAAGATGATGATCAGCGTGGTGCAGAACGGCACCGGCAAGGCCGCCCAGCTCCCCGGCATCACCGTGGCGGGCAAGACGGGAACCGCCGAGACCGCCAAGGGCGCGGCCTCGCACGCCTGGTTCATCGCCTTCGCGCCCGCCGAGGACCCCAAGGTCGCCGTCGCGGTGTTCGTCGAGTCCGGCAGCGCCGGAAACGACGCGACCGGAGGCGCGGTCGCCGCGCCCATCGCGCACGACGTCATGCAGGCGGTGCTCGGGCAGTGACCTCCGTCAACCGGGTGCTGAGCAACCGCTACCGGCTGACCGCTCGCATCGCGACCGGTGGCATGGGGGAGGTCTGGCGCGCGTCCGACCAGCTCCTGGGCCGTGAGGTCGCGGTCAAGCTCCTGCGCCAGCACGTGGCCGCGCAGCCGGAGTTCCGCGAGCGCTTCCGCAACGAGGCGAGGATCACCGCCGGACTGGCCGACTCCGGCATCGCCCAGGTCTTCGACTACGGCGAGCAGGACGACATCGCCTACCTGGTGATGGAGCTGGTCCCGGGCGAGCCGCTGTCGGCGATCCTGGCCCGCAACGGCACCCTGAGCCCCGAGGTCACCCTCGACGTGATCGGCCAGACCGCGCGGGCGCTGCACACCGCCCACCGGTCGGGCATCATCCACCGCGACATCAAACCGGGCAACATCCTCGTCACCGAGACCGGGGTCATCAAGGTCACCGACTTCGGCATCGCGCGGGCCCTCGAAGGCTCCCGCATGACCATGACCGGCACCGTGCTCGGCACCGCGCAGTACGTCAGCCCCGAGCAGGCGTCGGGGAGCGTGCTGACCCCGTCGACCGACATCTACTCCCTCGGCGTCGTGGCGTACGAATGCCTCACGGGGCGGCCGCCCTTCACGGCGCCCAACCAGGTGGCCATCGCCCTTCTCCACCTGAACGAGCAGGTGCCCCCGCTTCCCGACAGCGTGCCGAAGCCCGTCCGCGACCTGGTCATGGCCATGCTGGCGAAGAGCCCCGACCACCGGCCCGCCACCACGCGGGAGCTGGCCGACCGGGCGATGGTGCTGCGCGACTCGCTCTCCACCCCGAGCGCGTCCGATCTGAGCATGCTCACCGACCCGTCCGGTTTCGCCATCCGCGAATCGCTGGAGCGGTCCGGGGCGCTCGATCAGCCCGGCGACCCGTTCGAGGGTCTGTACGAGACCGCCGCCACGGCCGTCCCGCCGCGCGCGTCCACGCGCATCGGGCATCCCCCGGCCGGCCCCCGTAGTCCCCGTCCGACGGCGGCGCCGAGGCGCAGACGCAGGCGCGCGGCCATCGGATTCTTCGCCGCGGCGGGCTGCGCGGCGGCGGTCGGATTCGGTGCCCTGGCGGCGGGCGGGCTTCCTGAGCTGGGGCTCGACAGCGGCCCGTCGCAGCCCGTCAACCCGACGAGCGGCGACCCCACGCGGTTCTCGTCCCCGTCGAGGACGACGACGACCTCGCTTCGACCGAAACCGGTGAAGTCTGTCAGGCCCTCGGTGTCACGGTCGGCTACGGTAAGCACATCGGCGACACCGACTCAGCGACGGACGCCGACGCCCACTCCGTCTCCTAGTCCAACCCCTACTCCGACGCCCACACCGACCCCCACGCCGAGTGAGACGCCAATCCCCAGCTCATCCGCAAGCACCACAATCCCCCCGAACGGGGAGACGTAATGCGGCGCGGGGTCGATGATGGACACCGGCAGCCGCACCGCGGGCCGGTACCCAAGATGAACGGCAAGGGACAGTGCAGGAAATGACTCAGCCTCGGCTACTCGGTGGTCGCTACGAGCTCGACGGGGTCGTCGGGCGCGGCGGCATGGCCGAGGTGTATCGCGCCCGGGACATCCGGCTGGACCGTGTTGTCGCGATCAAGACACTGCGTTCTGATCTGGCCAGAGACCACATCTTCCAGGCCCGTTTCCGCCGTGAGGCCCAGTCCGCGGCGTCCTTGAACCACCCCTCGATCGTCGCGGTGTACGACACCGGCGAGGACATGACCGACGGCACCCCCGTGCCGTACATCGTCATGGAGTTCGTCGACGGGCGCACCCTCCGCGACCTGTTGCGCGCGGACCGGCGCCTGCTTCCCGAGCGGGCGACCGAGCTGGTCGACGGCATCTTGAGGGCCCTGGACTACAGCCACCGCGGCGGCATCGTCCACCGCGACATCAAGCCCGCCAACGTGATGATCACGCTCGCCGGCGACGTCAAGGTCATGGACTTCGGCATCGCGCGCGCGATGGCCGACTCGGCCGCCACGATGACCCAGACCGCGCAGGTCATCGGCACCGCCCAGTACCTTTCGCCCGAGCAGGCCAGGGGCGAGCGCGTCGACGCCCGCAGCGACATCTACTCCACGGGCTGTGTGCTGTACGAGCTGCTGACCGGGCAGCCGCCGTTCACCGGCGACTCCCCGGTGGCGATCGCCTACCAGCACGTGCGCGAGGACCCGATCCCGCCGTCGCAGATCGACCCCGACATCCCTCAGTGGGCCGACGCCATCGTGCTCAAGGCCATGGCCAAGGACCCCGCCCACCGCTACCAGAGCGCCGCCGAGATGCGGGCCGACATCCAGCGGGCGATGTCCGGCATGCCGGTCGACGCCCAGACGATGGCCCTGAGCCAGCAGAACTACACGGGCCAGCAGACCCGCACGCTCAACGCGCCGGGCGGCCCCGCCACCCAGCGCACCAACGCGGTCCCCGCTTATGACTACGCGCCGACCGAGACCGGTGGCCGCTACGAGCGCCGCCGCGCCAACTCGGGGAACACCGCGCTCAAGACGGCCGCGTGGATCCTGGTCCCGCTGCTCGTCATCGCCGCCTTCATCGGCATCGGGTACGCCTTCCTGAGCTCGCCCGGCGGCACGGACGTGGCCAGCCAGGTCCAGATCCCCTCCTTCAAGGGCCAGACCGCGGAGGCCGCGCAGGCCAAGCTGGAGAGCCAGGGCCTGAAGGTCAACGTGGTCGAGGAGTTCAACTCCGACGTCGACAAGGGCACCGTGATCGAGACCGACCCCGCGGCGGGCCAGGAGGTGGCGAAGGGCTCCACGGTCGATCTCAAGGTCTCCAAGGGCGTCAAGCAGGTGGCCGTGCCCGACGTGGTCGGGAGCAGCGTCGACGACGCCACGAGCACCCTCGAATCGAACGGGCTCAAGGCCCAGATCGTCAGCGTCGTCTCCGGCAAGGAGCAGGAGAAGGTCTTCCAGACCAAGCCGGCCGCCGGTGCGAAGGTCGACGAGAACAGCATCGTCAAGATCTACGTGCCCAAGCAGCAGACCGATGTCCCGGACGTCACGGGCCAGACGGTGGCGGACGCCAAGGCCACGCTGACGGGGGCCGGGTTCAAGGTCAAGACCGTCCAGCAGACCAGCCAGGATGTCCCCAAGGGCAGTGTCATCAGCCAGAGCCCCCGTGGAGGCGCCAAGCTGACGCCCGGCATGACGATCACTCTGGTCGTCTCCACCGGCCCGCCCGAGCAGACCTTCCCGACGGACGAGCCGACCACGCCGACCGACCAGCCCACCGACCAGCCGTCGGACGAGCCGACCACCGACGACCCGTTCAGCGACCCACCGACGGACGACTTCGGCAACTGACGACCCGCCGCCGGACGACCCCGGCGGCCGACGACCCGCCGCGAGCGGCCACCGACGCGAAGACCTCTCACCAAGGATCTTCGCGCACGGTGGCCGCTCGTGCGATGAGCGGCCACCGTGGGGCTCCCTGCGGCCTACCGGTGCCTCCCCGGCACTCGCCGTACGCGTTCAACGACCCCTTTGGGAGGCTTCATGGCGGACTTCCGCATCTCGCACGCCCCGCTCACCGGACCCACCGCGCGCGCGCTGATCCTGGAGCTGAACGCGGAGCTCGCGGAGCTCTATCCCGAAGAGGGGGCGAACCACTTCCGGCTCGACCCCGAGGAAGTGCGGCCCGGCCGAGGCGCGTTCCTGATCGCCGACGACGGCGAGACGGGCACGCCGCTGGGCTGCGGGGCCGTACGCCTCACCGAGCCGGGTGTGGCGGAGATCAAGCGCATGTACGTCCGCTCGGACGCGCGCGGCCGCGGAATCGGCCGTGCGCTGTTGCTCGCTCTACTGGACCAGGCCGCCGCTCTCGGCGCGGCACGCGTGGTCCTGGAGACGGGCGAACGGCAGGCCGAAGCGCTCAAGCTCTACCGAGGGGCCGGGTTCGCCGAGACGGAGCGGTTCGGCGAGTACGTCGACTCTCCGCTCAGCGTGTGCATGGCCAAGACGCTGACATGAGAAGAGGGTCTCCGCCGCTCGGGGGCGACGGCGGAGACCCTCATCCGATAGTCGTCACAGAGGCCCTCGGCGTTACACGATCTGAGCCAGCCAATTCGCGAGAAGTCTGTGCCCGTGGTCCGAGAGCACCGACTCGGGGTGGAACTGCACGCCCTCGACGCGGGCGGTCCGGTGCCTGAGCCCCATGATCACCCCGGAGCCGGTGACGGCGCTGACCTCAAGGACGTCGGGCACGGTGTCCGGGACGACGGCCAGCGAGTGGTACCGCGTCATGGTGACCGGCGAGGGAAGCCCCTCGAACACCCCCTTGCCGTCATGGGCGATCTCGCTCGTACGGCCGTGCATCAACTCGGGCGCGCGGGCGACGACGCCTCCGTACGCGACGGCGATGGCCTGGTGGCCGAGGCAGACGCCGAGCAGGGGAAGATCGGACTCGGCGCAGAAGGTCACCAGGGGGACACTGACCCCGGCCGCCTCGGGCGTGCCGGGCCCGGGGCTGACGACCACCCCGTCGAATCCCTCGGCGTCCTCGACGCGCACGTGATCGCGGGGCCGGACGTCGCACTCGGCGCCCAGCTGCCTGAGATACTGCACGATCGTGTGGACGAAACTGTCATGGTTGTCCACGATGAGCAGGCGGGTCATTGTCCTACGGTCACCCTGTCGAGGGGCACGTGCGGCTCTAGCTTGGGAAACACCACGTACCAGAGTACGACCCCCGCCAGGCCCGCGAGCAACAGCACGGTGACCACCTTGACCCCGGTCCCGCCGGGGATGACCCGCCAGATCCATCCGTACATCGGCTCCCCCTCACTTCGGCCCGCGGCGGGGCCGTTTCGGTGTGGCCGTCCGGCGGCTCGCGCGTACGGCAGGGCTGTGTCAGGCCGCTCGGCGGTCCTGCTTGCTCGAAAGGACGCCGAAGACGATGAGCCGTTGCCGGGCGGAGTACTCCGGATGGCAGGTCGTCAGAGTGATCATGGCTTTGGCCGGCCGGCTGCCGGGATGTCCGGGAACGGGGGCGATGACGTCCACGTCGGCCGGGTAGACGACCTTCTTGCTCGACACCCGGTAGGTGTAGCGCGCTTCGGGGGCCTCGATGACGATGGCGTCGCCGCGGCGGAGCTCGTCGATGCGGTTGAAGGGGGCGGCGTAGGTGGTGCGGTGCCCGGACAGGACGAAGTTCCCGACCTCGCCCGGCAACGCCGTGCCGGGGTAGTGCCCCGGCCCCCGGCGCAGGTCCTCGGAGGTGACGCCTTCGAGGATGGCGTACTCGTAGTCGCGTCCGAGGCGGGGGATCTTGAGGAGCGCGACGGCGTCGCCCAGGTCGAGCTTGGCGAGCTTCGCGTGCTTCGGGCCGTCCAGCAGTTGCTGCTTGAGGACGCGCTGGTACCACTCGGTGTACGAGCTGGTGCCCCACAGCAGGTAGCCGCAGAACAGGAGCATGACGAGGCCGCCGGTGATGCTCAGCTCGCCGCAGGTGCGCAGCAGGGCTCTCATGGCCGTTCAGCCACCCCCATGACGCACCCGGGCCTCCTCCGGGCGGCCGGCGGGCATCCTGGGCTCGTCGAGCCTTCTCACCGAGTACATGCGTCCACAGCTGAAACATCCGGATCAGGGTCGGCGGCGCGTGTACCACGCCCTGCGCAGTGAGGGTATTCACGCCGAAAGCGCGCCGCCTGGACGACACCCGGGCCTTGACCGGGACTTTGCGCGACCGCCTTCCACGATTTCGTGCCGTGAACGAAAGCTTGTTCGGCCTGGAATCGCCGTTCGACGCCCGCGCCGACTAGGCTTACTCGGGTCTTCCTACACCAGCGACTACGCTGGCTGCCAGAGCCCGCGACACCGCGCGGGTCCCCACCAGGAGAGCTGCCGTGCCCAAGTCTCACACTCGCAAGAAGGCGGTCTACACCCCGCCGCAGAAGTCGCAGCAGGTCAAGGTGAGCCCCCGCTGGCTGGCACCGGTCATGGTCGGTTCGTGGATCGTCGGCATCCTGTGGATCGCGGTCTTCTACATCGCGCCGAACGCTCCGGGCATCGCCACCCTGAGCAACTGGAACCTTCTGGTCGGGTTCGTCTTCATCATCTTCGGCGTGGTCCTGTCCACACGCTGGCGATAACTCCTCACGCGCCGCCACGCCCAGCAGGTGGCGGACATTTTTCCACAGGTTTTATCCACAACCTGGGGAAGTAGCTCCGCCGGAGGGCCGCCTAGCCGCTCAAAGGCGTAAGCAACATCACGACCAGCACGTAGACGGCCAGTACCGCGAGAGCCGTGCCGAGCTGGACGGCGTTGCGGTTCTTGCTGGGCGCGTAGGCGAACAGGGCCGTCACCAGCGCGCCCGAGACCAGGCCGCCCAGGTGGCCCTGCCAGCTGATCCCCGGGATCACGAAGGTCAGCACCACGTTGATGCCGATCAGCCAGAGCACCCCGCGCACGTCGAACCCCAGGCGGCGGGCGACCACGAACATCGCCCCGAACAGGCCGTAGATCGCGCCCGAGGCTCCCACGGACGCGGAACCGGTCAGGTAGACCGCCACCGAGCCACCGAGCGCCGCCAGCAGGTACACGGCCCCGAACCGCAGCGAGCCGAGCATCCTCTCAAGCTGCGGGCCGATGACGTACAGAGCCCACATGTTGAACAGGATGTGCCAGTAGGACGGCGGCGGCGCGTGGAGGAACGCCCCGGTCAGCAGACGCCACCACTCGCCGGCGGCGACCCCGTACGCCGACATCTCGAACCGGCCGACCAGTGACGCGTTGACCACCTCGCCGAGGTAGAACAGCACGTTGATCGCCATCAGGGTCCACGTCACCACGGGCGTGGTCACGGGCCTGCCCCCGAACGGGGCCTCGGCCTGGCGGATGGTCCTGCCGCCCTCGCGCACGCACTCGACGCACTGGTGGCCGACCGAGGCCGCCCGCATGCAGTCGGGGCAGATCGACCGGTCGCAGCGCTGGCAGCGCACGTACGTCTCGCGGTCGGGATGCCGGTAGCACGTGGGGACCTCGCCCGCGTGCGGATCAGGCCGCGCCTGCCCGTGAGGCCGGTCGGACTGGTTCGGGTGATCTGGCTGAGTGGTCATCGCCTGTTCGAGGCCCCTTCGCCGGTGCGCCTATCAACAGACTGCCACCCTATTCACGCCTCCGGGTGCCCCGCGCCATGCGCGCCCCGGGGAAATCGTGGCTCCGGGCGGCCCCGGAGCTCCGGGGCCGCCTTCGGAAGCCATGGCGTGAGGACCGGCGGCTTGCCGGCCCGCGCGGCCTCAGGACTGGACGCGCTCGATGGTGACCTCCTGCAGGACGATCTCGGGGACCGGGCGATCCTGCCGGGTCTGGGCCTTGGAGATCGCGTCGACGACGTCCGCCCCCTCGATCACCTCGCCGAAGATGGTGTGCTTGCCGTTGAGGTGCGGCGTCGGGACGACCGTGATGAAGAACTGGGAGCCGTTGGTCCCCCGGCCGAAGCGCTTGCCGGCGTTGGCCATGGCGAGCAGGTAGGGCCGGTTGAACTGCAGGTCCGGGTGGATCTCGTCGTCGAAGTCGTAACCGGGGCCACCGATGCCCTGACCCAGCGGGTCGCCGCCCTGGATCATGAAGTCCTGGATGACCCGGTGGAAGATCGTGCCGTCGTACAGCTTGGCGTTGGTCTTCTCCCCGGTCTCCGGGTGGGTCCACTCCCTGCCGCCTTCGGCGAGCTCGACGAAGTTGCGCACGGTCTTGGGCGCGTGGTCAGGGAAAAGGCGGAGCTTGATGTCTCCGAGAGTGGTCCGCAGTTTCGCGATGAGATTCTCAGCCATGAGAGGACTGCCCCCTTCGATATGTCCAGTTTTTTGGGTGGATTCGTGATGTTTTGACGGCTATGGCGTATTGACCTACCACGCATCCTCCCATGCCGCGTCAGGATTGAGCCGCCTTCGAGCGGGAAGGTGAGCGTGCAGGGCCCCGAGGACAGGGGAGGTAATCGTGTCCCTGACACTGAGAAGACGCCGTGTGAAGCTGGTCATGCCCAGCACGCGGATGGGTCAGATGAAGACCCAGGCCATCCGGACGGCAGAGCAGGTCCGGCCGATGGCGAGCACCGCCCGTGAGGTCGCCGCACACCGGATCGAGGACGCTCGCGTCTGGGCCGCACCCAAGCTCGATCGTGCGGCTCACTCGGTCGAGGAGCAGATCGCGCCGAAGGTCAGCGCGTTCCTCGTCCAGGCGGCCGAGAAGATCGATCCCGCGCCGTCGGTCAAGCGAAGAGGTCGCTGGTCGACCGTCGCGTTGCTGGCCGGGTTCGCCGCGTGCGCGGTGGGCATCGTGCTCTATCGGAACAACGCCCGCCAGTGGGCCGACTCGATGAAGGACACCACGGCCGACGCCAGCAGGTGGTCCGGCGACAGGGTGGAGGACGGGAGCGAGACCGGCAGAACGGACGACACCTCGCGCAAGATGTATTGATCTAAATCGCGGAACGCGCCTCCCGAGTCCGACTCGGGGGGCGCGTTTCCGTTGTTGACGGGTGCCCAAGGCTTGTTAGAACGTGTTCCACATCACCGAACCGTGGAGCACCGATGACGCTGTCGCCGCTCGATGACTATCCGGTCCACCAAGCCCCCGAGGTGATGCGTCACGTCACCACCTCCGACCGCAACTTCTACGACCGTTACTACTTCAACTGCCACGCCGGATCCGACGAGCTCATGTTGATCATCGGCCTGGGCCAGTACCCGAACCTGGGCGTGACCGACGCGTTCGCCTGCGTCCGCCACCGCGATCTCCACCGCGTCGTCCGCGCGTCCCGCGAGCTGGGAGCCGACCGCATGGACACGCGCGTCGGCCCCTTCCGCGTCGAGGTCGTCGAAGGGCTCAAGCGCGCCGGTGGACCGGTCACATCATGGTCGGCGACGAGCGCGTCGAGGTCACCCCCGAGCGCTGGCAGGGCACCAGGGACCGATCCTGGGGCATCCGGCCCGTCGGCGAGCCCGAACCTCCCGGCATCCAGGCGCGGAACGCCGGCACCTTCTACTGGCTCTACGCCCCGATGAGGTTCGACGACCACGCCATCCTGTGCATCGTCCAGGAGGACGAGAAGGGCCGCCGGGTCCTGGAGGAGGCCGTGCGCGTCTGGCCCTCAGGCGAGGAGGAGTACCTGGGCAGGCCCGACTACCGTCCCGTGTACGCTCCCGGCACCCGGGAGGTCACCTCGGCCACGATCACCTTCTCTCCCCCGGGCGGCAAGCCGTTCGACCTGCTGTGTACGCCCTTGCTGCCCGTACACCTCATGGTGGGCACGGGGTACGGCCTTGAGCCCGGCTGGAAGCACGGCATGTACCAGGGCCCGGAGCCGGTCGTGCAGGGCGTGACCTACACCCTCCCGGAGGACGCGGCGAAGATGTGGGGGATGGTCGACGCCGTGGGCCGGTTCGAGTACGAGGGCAACGTCGGTTACGGCCTGTACGAGTACTGGGCACTCGGCCCGCATCCGTCCTTCCCCGCGTGACGCCTGAGGTCGCCGGCAGTACTGCCCTCCCAGATCAGGATTTTTCGTGACTTATCAGGACTGGAACGGCGACTAGAAGCCCTTCTGGTGGGCAGCGGGGACCCGTGTCCGAGACAGGCGGTTCCGAACGCGCGGAGATCTCCAGCGTGTTCCCCTCGTTTCCCGGCGGCGACGACCGCGCCGCCGACCCGACCGGCGACGACGACGGCGCCCACGCGACCGCCGGCAGGGGCCGCGAGAACGGTACGGCGGCGGCCGGGCTCGCCCCGAGCGACCGTCCCGCAGGGCCCCAGGTGGCCGAGCGGGAGGCGCCCGCCACCGGCACGACGCCGGACGACGATCTGCCTGCCGGGACGCGCAAGGTCGACCAGAAGGAGTACGAGCAGCCGTTCGGCCGCCCTGGACGCCCTCTGCGGAGCAACCCGTTCCTGTTCGGCCTGACCGCCGCGCTCGGCGTGCTGACCGCCTGGCTGCTGGTGCAGTCGATCGCCAGCGCCGGCTCCGCGCTCGTCCTGATCGTGGTGTCGCTGTTCCTGGCGATCGGCCTCAACCCCGCCGTCGAGGCGCTGCAGCGCCACAACCTCTCCCGCCGCCTGGCGATCACGATCGTGTTCGGGGCGGTCATCGCGTTCTTCGTGGGCTTCGGGCTGGCGATCGTGCCCCCGCTCACCGAGCAGACCACGGGGTTCTTCCAGCACCTTCCGGAGTACATGCAGCAGCTGCAGAACCACCCGCTCATCAAGTCGGTCGACGAGCGGTACCAGATCCTGGAGAAGCTTCAGCAGTACGTCAGCAGCGGCAGCCTCGCGAGCCAGATGTTCGGCGGCCTGCTCGGCGTGGCGAGCGTCGTGATCAGCGCGGTGTTCAGCGGCCTCACCATCTTGGTGCT
The DNA here is from genome assembly GCF_043197795.1 of Sphaerisporangium sp. NPDC049003. Lineage (NCBI taxonomy): Bacteria > Bacillati > Actinomycetota > Actinomycetes > Streptosporangiales > Streptosporangiaceae > Sphaerisporangium > Sphaerisporangium sp. NPDC049003. The sequence continues at coordinate 107,321 of NZ_JBICTU010000009.1, read as the reverse complement.
GACGCTGTACTTCCTCGGCTCCCTGAACTCGATCAAGGAAACCGCCTACCGGCTCGTGCCGCGTTCGCGGCGCACCCGCGTGCGGCTCCTCGGGGACGAGATCATCAAGCAGATCGGCGGCTATGTCGCCGGCAACCTGATCATCTCCCTCATCGCGGGGGTCGTGACCTTCGTCTTCCTGGTCATCATGAAGGTGCCGTACGCCCTGGCGCTCGCCATCTTCGTGGCCATCACCGACCTCATCCCCATGGTGGGCGCGGTGGTCGGCGCCGTGGTGGTGTCCGGCGTGGGCTTCCTGACCTCGGTGCAGGTCGGCATCGCGTGCGTGATCTTCTTCGTCGTGTACCAGCAGATCGAGAACTACGTGATCTCGCCCCCGGTGTTCAGGTCATCGGTCGCCGTACCGCCCATCGCGACGATCGTCGGCGCGCTGCTCGGCGGGGCCCTGCTCGGCATCGTGGGCGCCCTGCTCGGCATCCCGCTGGCGGCCGCCGTCCTGCTCCTGGTCAGAGAGGTGGTCTTCCCCCGCCAGGAACGGCTGTGAGCCCGTACCGCCTCACTCCTGCCGGGGCGCTGGTGGTCAGAGCTTCCAGCGCTGGTTGCTCCAGCGGTTGCAGTCCCACAGGTGCACGCGGGTGCCGTTGCTGCCGACGCCCTTCAGGTCGGCGTCCAGGCAGCGCCCGCTGGCCAGGTTGTAGATGGTGCGGCTCTTGCGGTCGTACACCCACTGCTGGTTGGGGCGCCCGTCGCACTCCCACAGCTGGACGCGGGTGCCATTCCTATGGAGGTTCTGGCGGTCGGCGTCGAGGCAGCGGCCGTTGGACAGGCTGCGGATCATGTGGGTGGCCGGATCGTAGGTCCACGACTGGTTGGCCCAGCCGTTGCAGTCCCACAGTTGGATGCGCGTGCCGTTGGTGCCGATGCGTCCGAGGTCGGCGTCGAGGCAGCGGTCGTCGGCCCGGCTGTGGATGGGACCCGTCCCGGCGACGCCGGCCGAAGCGCCCATCGGATCCACGACGGCCGCCGCGCAGCCGGCCGCGATCGTCAGCACCCGGACCGCCATGGTGAAACTCCGTCGCATCGTGCCCGATCCCCTCTGCGCACGCCCGCAAACTACTCTGTGTAGTCGAACCTACACGGGCGGCAGGGGAGTCCAGGGGCCCGACACGACGGAGGGAACCGCACCCGGCGGCGCCGCGTCAGACCGTCCACTTCTGGTTGGCCCAGCCGTTGCACTCCCACAGCTGCACCTTCGTGCCGTTGGTGCCGATGCCGCCGAGGTCGGCGTCAAGGCAACGGCCGTTGTACATGCTGTAGATGGTGTGGCTGATCGCGTCATAGATCCACTTCTGGTTGCTCCAGCCGTTGCAGTCCCACAACTGCACCTTCGTGCCATTGCTCCCGATCGTGTTGAGGTCCGCGTCCAGGCACCGGTTGTTGTACTGGCTGTGGATCGTGTGCGTTTTCACGTCGTACGTCCACTTCTGGTTGTTCCAGCCGTTGCAGGTCCAGAGTTGGACCTTGGTGCCGTTGGGCTGGATGGTGTTCAGGTCGGCGTCCAGGCAGCGCCAGTTCGAATGACTGCGGATCGGGCCGGGGGAACCGGCCGCGGCCGACACGCCGGTTGATCCGACGACGAGCGCGGCGCATCCCGCCGCGACCGTGAACGCCTGAGTCGCCCTGGTGAAGTTCCGTCGCATCGTGCCTGGTCTCCTCTTCGCGTGACGTGCCCGACCCGAGGAGCACGTCTGACAGCTACTCTCCGTAGCTGAACTTATACGCGAAGTTAGAAGGTCGGGTGGGTTGACACGACGGCGAGCCGCTCAAGCCGTGGCTTCCGCGAGTTTCCGGAACGCGGCGGGAGGGGGAAAGACGGGGCGTCACATGTTGATCATGTGACCCGCGAGGCCGTGGATCGCCTCCTTGACCGCCTCGCCGAGCGTCGGATGCGCGTGTACGTTGCGCGCCACCTCGTTGACCGTCAGATCCCACTGCTGGGCGAGCGTCAGCTCGGGCAGCAGCTCGGTGACCTCGGGGCCGATGAGGTGGGCGCCGAGCAGCTCACCGTACGTGGCGTCGCTGAGGATCTTGACGAACCCGACGGGGTCTCCCAGACCGTGCGCCTTGGCATTCGCGGTGAACGGGAACTTCGCCACCTTCACGTCGAAGCCCTTGTCACGCGCCTGGGCCTCGGTGTAGCCGAAGCTGGCGATCTGCGGCTGGCAGTAGGTCGCCCGCGGGATCATCACGTAGTCGAGCTCCATCGTCTCCTCGTCCGCGATCGTCTCCGAGGCGATGATCCCCATGGCCTCGGCCGCGTGAGCGAGCATGAGCTTGGCGGTGACGTCCCCGATGGCGAAGATGTGCGGCACGCTGGTGCGGCACCGCCCGTCGATGTCGATGGCACCCCGCTCGGTCAGGCGCACCCCGGTCTTCTCCAGGCCGTAGCCCTCGACGCGCGGCTGGAAGCCGATGGCCTGCAGCACCTTGTCGGCTTCCAGGGTGCGCTGCTCTCCGCCCTTCGACACGGTCACGCGCACCTTGTCGCCCGACTCGTCGATGGACTCGACCCGGGTCGAGGTCAGGATCTCGATGCCGAGCTTCTTGTAGCGTCGTGCCAGCTCGGCGGAGACCTCCTCGTCCTCCAGGGGGACGACGCGGTCGAGGAACTCCACGATGGTCACCTGGACCCCGTAGTTGCGCAGCACGTACGCGAACTCGACGCCGATGGCGCCCGCGCCGGCGATGATGATGCTCTCGGGGAGCCGGTCGGTGAGGATCTGCTCCTCGTACGTCACGACGCGCTCGCTGACCGACGTGCCCGGCAGGAGCTTCGTCGTCGCGCCGGTGGCGATGACGCAGTGGTCGAACGTCACCGTCTCCGTGCCGCCGTCGACGACGGCCACCTGCAGGGTGTTGGCGTCGGTGAAGGTGCCACGGCCGTTGTACTCCGTGATGCCGTTCTTCTTCATCAGGTAGTGAACGCCCTTGACCCGGCCGTCGGCGACCTTGCGGCTGCGCTTGTACGCCTCGGCGTAGTCGAAGGTGACCTTGCCCTCCACCTGGATGCCGAACGTCTTCGCCTCCTGGGTGAACAGGTAGGCGAGCTCGGCGTTGCGCAGCAGGGCCTTGGAGGGGATGCATCCCACGTTGAGGCAGACCCCGCCCCAATAGCGTTCCTCGACGATCGCCGTGGTGAGCCCGAGTTGGGCGGCCCGAACGGCCGCGACATACCCACCGGGGCCGGCCCCGACAACCACGACGTCATAATGAGCAGTCATGCACCGGACCATATGGGGTGCGAGCGCGCGGCGCAGCACCGGGTCCTCGGGATCCCGGCAGCGCGGGACGTGGCCGCGTGCCGTCCAGTGGACGACCGGCCGCTCATTTCTCACCTGAAAGCCACCTGTAACCATCCGCAACGGACACAGGTCTGGAAACAGGCTCTATGAGGATTAAAGCCCAAGTTCGCGAAATGGATCTCGACTTGGGCTTTTCCCTTCAAAGCACCCATTCCCGGGGTGTCTGACCTGCGGAAGAGCCGCCAGGGACGGCGGTTATAGCAAGATCAAGACGAGCATGTCGGGGGAAGTCGGGAAATATCGAACCGAAGACCACAACAAGAGATTAAGCACATAGCAAAACTAGAAGTTATTCGTTTGTCAGGCGTCGGGCTAGGAAAAAAGACAAGCAGGCAGACTCACTGAGTCAACACAGCAATCACCGACAATCGCGGTGAAGCGACTATTAGTAACCCGAAGTCGTCCAAGGGGGATACGCAATGCCCGAGTTCAGGAAATTGGTGGGCACGCTCACGATCGGCGCCGCACTCGCCGGGGGCTTGGTCAGCCTGGGTGCCGTGACCACGACGAGCAGCGCGAGCGCGGCGAGCACCATGACCATGTCGCCTATGGGGGACTACAGGGACTACGACCGGGCCCGTAACCGTAACCGCAGCTGGAACCGCACCCTGGCCAGGAACTGGACGCGCAGCTGGGCCCGCAACTTCGCGCGTCACTGGAACCGCAGCCACAGCCACAGCGCCAACCGTCAGGCGCAGGCCATCAACATCAGGCTGATCTTCCCGAACCAGCTGGGTACACCGGTGACGGCCTCCGCCACCGCGACCACGCCGACGGTGACGTCGACGCCCAGGAGCTGACGACCTGAGTGCCCGTGTTCCCCGCGGTCCGCGATCCTTCCCCCGAGGACACGGTCATGCCGGGAACACGGGCCCTCGGTGCAAAAGTCCATAACTCCGGTACATGCGGTCCTAATCCGGTTTGCGGTGATAATTCATTCTTCAGGCATACGTATAGCCTTATGAACGTTAACCGCGTGCAGTTCGGCACGACGGCCGGGGCCGCCACAATCTTGCTGTTCTCCAGCCCTTGCACCGAACACGCAAGGGCTTCACTATGCCCTTATACAAGCCTTTCGTGCGACCGCACGGGCGACCCTTTTCGTACGGCTGAACGAGCCGTTCGAATGACCGCGCGGGCGGCCCGGCCGTCTGTACGGTCGCGCGGGTGAAGCGTGGCCCGGATCGGCGGTGGCACGTCCGGGCTGGGCAAGCCGACGCGTCGGGGACCTGCGCGTCCCTCCGCGCTTCGGTCGTTGGCGCGCTCGCCACGAATGCCCCCACAAGCTTTGCCGTTCCGACAAATTACCGCGTCTTGACAAGTTATTCTGTCGGTGCAATGGTTGTGGCATGTTGGATGTAGCGGTGATCGAGGATCCGGCCGCGGCCGAGGTCTCGCTGGACCCGATCAGGGCCCGGCTGCTGGCTCAGCTGGCCGAGCCCGCATCGGCCACCACCCTGGCCGCCAAGGTCGGCCTGCCGCGGCAGAAGGTGAACTACCACCTCAAGGCCCTGGAGCGTCACGGCCTGGTGGAGCTGATCGAGGAGCGCCGCAAGGGCAACGTCACCGAGCGGGTGATGCGCGCCACCGCCGCGTCGTACGTGATCTCGCCCATCGCGCTGGCCGAGGTCCAGCCCGACCCGTCTCGGTCGCCGGACCAGCTGTCGGCGCGCTGGCTGCTCGCGGTCGCGGCCCGGCTCGTACGCGACGTCGGCAGCCTCATCACCGGTGCCGCCAAGGCACGCAAGAAGATCGCGACGTTCGCGATCGACGGCGAGATCCGGTTCGCCTCCGCGGCCGACCGCGCCGCCTTCGCCGAGGAACTGGCCAACGCGGTGACCGAGCTCGTCGGGAAATATCACGATGAGACGGCCGAAGGCGGGCGCGACCACCGCGTCATCGTCGCCGTCCACCCGAGCGTCAAGCATCTGCCGGCCGAGCCCGCCGAGCCCGCCGGGCCTTCGAAGGAGACCTGAGGCACCGCCTGACCCGGCGGGCGCCGATGACCACGTATTCGCAGGCAAGACTGTCGGTGCCTCCTGTCATGCTCGCGCCATGACCCGAATTCCAGCGGATCGCCGAGCGAGCCCCCAGGTTGATCAGTGATGGCCACCTTCGTCTTGGTTCCCGGCGCCGCGAGCGGCCCCTGGTACTGGCACCTGCTGGCAACCGAGCTGCGCGAGCGCGGCCACGACGTCGTGGCCGCCGACGTGCCGTGTGACGACGACTCCGCCGGGCTGTCCGAGTACGCCGACGCGGTGGTCGACGCCATCGGCGACCGCACCGGCCTCGTGCTGGTGGCCCATTCGTTCGGCGGGTTCACCGCGCCACTCGTCTGCGACCGGATGCCGGTCGACCTCCTGGTGATGCTCCAGGCGATGGTCCCGTCACCGGGCGAGCCGCCGGGCGCCTGGTGGGCGAACACCGGCCATCAGCCCGCGAGCCCCGAACCGGCCGAGCACGAGGGCGGAGACACGGGCGGGGGCGACGACGTGATCGCCACCTACTTCCACGATGTCCCTCCAGAGCTGGCGGCCGAGGCGATCGAGAAAGGTCGCGGCCAGTCGGGCACTCCCATGGGCCGGCCTTGGCCGCTCGACAGGTGGCCCGACGTGCCCGTGAAGTTCCTGCTCTGCAGCGAGGACCGACTCTTCCCGGCCGACTTCATGCGCCGCGTCGTGCGCGAGCGCCTGGGCGTCACCCCTGACGAGATCCCCACCGGCCACCTCCCCATGCTCTCCCGCCCGAAGGAGCTGGCCGAGCGCCTGGTCGCGTACGTGAACCATCGGTAGGAGATGCTCCGAGGCCCTGCTAAGGAGTCAGCGGGCGAGCGCCGGTGCGGGCAAGTCGAGAATATCCAGCGTGTCGAGAGCGAGCAGGGCGGCGGCGAGCTCGCGGCGTTGCTCGGGGGTGAGGCGGGCCGAGAGCGTGCCGCGCGGGATGAGGATGACGTCGCCGCCGAGGCACGGAAGGAGGTCGAGCGGGAGGGACATGACCGTCATACTGCCAGGCCGAACCGACAATCCGGGGAGCGCCGCGTTCCCTCGCCTGGAACGCGGCGCTCCCCTCGGCTGGAACGCGGCGCTCCCCGCTGGCGTAGTCAGGCCACCTTGGACGACGCCGCGCTCCACGTGTTGCACGAACCCGGGTCGGCCGACTTGAAGCCTCGATCGGCCCAGTAGGTGATCGACTTACGGCTGCCCTGGTCCTTGCTCGCCCAGTCCCGTATGTAGTAGAGGAGGTCGTCCCAGTCCTTCTTGGTGCGGTCGAGGGAGTCCCACACGCTCGCGATGAAGGCCGCGGAGAAGCACTCGCTCTGCAGGTTGTACCGGCGGTTCTGCTCGGCCAGCTCGGCCTTGTTCCGGTAGGAGATGTTCTGGTAGGCGTTGTCGATGCTGGTGAGCTTCTGCACGTGCTCGGCGTAGTTCACGGCCAGCAGGTTGAACAGGAAGAGGTCGTCAGGCTCCTTCAGGAAGCGCTTCGTGAGGACGATGGTGATCGTCCGCGACTCGCCGCAGTAGTAGCTCGTCCAGTCCTTGAGCCACTTGGCGCCGCAGAACCGCTTCGGAGCCTTCGTGACGAAGACGGCCTTCGCCTTGGAGAAACTCTTACCCGCCTTGCGCACCTGAACGGCCCAGGTCCGGTTGAGGCAGGTGAGCACACCGTTCAGATAGCTCTTGGCAGAGCCGGCGTCCAGCTTCTTGATCGGCTTCTCTGGGCACTTGGTCGTAGGAAGGGCTCCCTTCGCGTACAGAGAATTGCCGGTGAGGGTCTTGTCCTTCACGGGATAGGCGACGGCCGCCGAGGCGGCGCCGATCGGCAGCAGCGCGGCGGCCGTCAGACCCACAAGAGGAATCAAGGTTCGTCTCATGACGCCAAATCTAAGAGCGAGGTAAAGAATGGGAAAGCCTCCCTCGGGAGGCATTCCTCACTGGCATCGAAGACGATTACCGGCGTCGGGGACGTCCGCCCGTCGCCCGTTCAGGCGCGGAAGACGTCGGCGTGTTCGGCGGCCCACTGGGCGAACGTGCGCGCCGGGCGGCCGACGGTGGCGGTCGCTCCGGTCACAAGAATCGTCATTGGGCTCCTCCGCTCGTTCGGACTTCGGAGCAAAGGGTAGGGAGCGTTACGGCCGGTCTCTGGCCCGAATCGCGGTCGGCTCGGCCGCCGACGAGCAAGCCCGCGGACGCCGGCACCATCTGGCATGCGCCTCGGGTCAGAGCGTTGGAAGTGGTGTGATGGTCCATGACACGCCGTACGGTCGTGCCGACGAAACAGGCGATAGCGACTGCGGCGCCGTGGGCGCACTACAGTGTTCCGCCATGACCGAACCGGCCTTCCTGAGCACAACCCGGGCGTTCTACGACGCGGTGGCCGAAGACTACGCCGATCGATTCCAGGACGATCTCCAGCACAACCCGCTCGACCGGGCCATGCTCGCCGGCTTCGCCGAACTCGTGCGGGCCGACGACGCGGGGCCGGTCGCCGACATCGGCTGCGGCCCCGGCCGCGTGGCGGCGCACCTGCACGCTCTGGGGCTGTCCGTGTTCGGCATCGACCTGTCACCTCGGATGATCGCGCTCGCCCGGCGGGAGCATCCGGGCCTGCGGTTCGACGAGGGTTCGATGCTCGCCCTGGACCTTCCGGACGGCGCCCTCGGCGGAATCGTGGCCTGGTACTCGATCATTCACACCCCGCTGGAACGGCTGCCAGAGGTGTTCGCCGAGTTCAACCGGGTGCTGGTCCCGGGCGGCCACCTACTGCTCGCCTTCCAGGTCGGCGACGAGCCTCTGCACCTGGCGCAGCCGTTCGGCCACCCTGTGTCGCTCGACTTCCAACGACGGCAACCTGACCACGTCGCCGAAGTGTTGCGCCAGGCCAAGCTGGTCCTACACGCCCGGTTGATACGCGAGCCCAATGAGGGTACGGAGACGACGCGCCAGGCCTACCTACTGGCCCAGAAACCGACCGACCGCTTGCCTGAAACATAAAGAATTCAATTCTGTGCCACCGGGTGATCCGGTGAACTCGGCTCCCGTCAGGGATCTACGCGGCCGTGCCGGCCTGATTCCCCACTGCTGGAGCCGGCCACACACGGGCCTCCTGTTGCGACTGCCTCTTTGTTATCTGGCACAGCTGTGCGCCAAGGGAGCGGACGTGGCCGCAGAGACGCAGGACCTGGAGGGTGTCGGTAGATTCGGCTGGGTCACCGATCCCGAGGGCAATCGGATCGAACTGTGGCAGCCAGCCTGACCGTGTCTTGCTCGCGCCCGGCATCAACGACACCGTGCGCGGCAACACCATCGTCTGTGACAACAAGGTCACCGGCGGATGCCTCACCAAGAAAAGGGAGTCGCACCTGACACCCCGTGTCGCCTTGGGCGGGCCCTCGTCGGCTCCGTACCGGCTGTAGGCCGTGGCGCGTCACGTGTGGACGCCTCCGGTGAGGGCGTCGTCAGACGGAGATGACGACCTTGCCGGGAACGTGGCCCTCCTCCAGGTAGCCGACTGCCCTGGGGATTTCTTCGAAGGGGTAGTGACGGTCGATGATCGGGATCACTCGTTTGTCGTTCAGGAATGCGCTCAACGTCTGCAGGTTCTGCTTGGGGCTGGGGCACTTAAGGGCGTCTGCCATCGATATCCGCTGGCCGACGAAGCGGGATACCGCCAGGGCGGAGAGCACATGGCCCATGGGTTGTATCCAGCGACCGGGCGGGCCGCCGACCACCACGTAGGCCCCCTTGGGGCGCAGGGTGCGGCGGGAGGCGGAGACCGTTCGGCTTCCGGCGATGTCCAGGAACAGGTCGTAGCGCTGGATCTCGCGGGTGAAGTCCTGGGTGGTGTAGTCGATGACCTTGGTCGCGCCAAGGGAGTGGACCAGGTCCACGTTCCGGGCGCTGCAGACGCCGGTGACCTCGGTGCCGAGGGCGCGGGCGAGTTGCACGGCGAACGTGCCGACCCCACCGGACGCACCGTTGATGAGAACACGCTGGCCGGGCAGGATATGACCCTCGTCGCGCAGGGCGAGGAGGGCGGTGTTGGCGGCCATGGGAACCGCGGCGGCCTCCTCGTACGAGAGGTTCTCCGGCTTCGGAGCGAGGTCGGATTCGCGGACGCAGACATATTCGGCGAAGCCGCCACCGCTGATGACAGCGAAGACGTCGTCGCCGGGGCGGAATTCCGTGACGTTTCTGCCGATGGATTCGACCTGGCCGGAGATGTCGGCGCCCAGGATGGTGACCTTGGGGGTGCGGAGCGCGAGCCCGCCGGGCATCAGGCGGGCCAGGTACGGCTCGCCGCGCATGTTATGCCAGTCGTACGGATTGACGGAGCTGGCACGTACCCGGACCAGGACCTCGTCGTCGCGAGGAACGGGGACGGGGATTTCGGTAAGCGTCAGGACATCGGGTGGCCCGTACGAGCGTGAGACGAACGCCTTCATCGCCATCTCCTTATGCGAGTCAATGCGGGTGGGGAGGCAGTCAAAGGCTAAGAAACGCGGCCAGACCACCGAATCAGCCGAAAGTACGCCTGATCGCTGGACGATCGGCTCACCTGAATCGGGCCGTTCGTGTGATGAGCGGACATGGGCGAAGAAGCCACGATCGCCTCATGACCGAAAGCAGTGTGAGGGCACCAAGCCCCAGAAGGCACAGCCGGCGGACGGGGACGCCAAAGACCCCGGATGAATGGGCCCCACCGGCTTGATCATTCTCGGTGTTATTCCGGTGGTCGCCGGTGCGCTGCGTTGGGAGAATTGGCAGGTGGTGCGGCGGTCAACCCAGCTAACGCGCGATTCTTCGCGACACCCCTACCTGTGGTGTTGCCTATCTTCGGAGCGTCGCTCTACGGCATTGCGGGCGCCTGCCAGTTCGCGAAGAGGTTCCGTCCTCGGAAGCCGGCTGGCACCGCATGGCAGGACGGATTATCGTTGTCCGCGGATTTGCCGCCGCACTCTCCAGCCTGTGGATGACCGTGTTCTATCCTCGCCCGAATGGCGACGGCGATCTCCTCGTGGGTCATCCGCAGACCCTAGTTTCTGACCCGATGGGTCTCGTACGCCCACATGGCGATTTCCACCCGGTTCCGGGCGCCAAGCTTGGCCATCAGGCTGGCGATATGGGTCTTGACGGTGCTGAGTGAGATGTGAAGTTCGTCAGCGATCTCACTGTTGGTACGCCCCCGGGCCACCGTGACGAGAATCTGCTCCTCACGCTCGGTGAGCGCCTCGATGGGACTGGCCGACGGCGCGGCGGGCCCGGCGTGCGCGAAGGCGGTGAGCAGGCGGGCAGTGACGCTCGGAGCGATGAGGGCGTCACCGGCCGCCGCGGCGTGAACGGCCTGGGAGAGCAACTCGGCGCCGGCGTTCTTCAGCAGGAACCCCCGGGCTCCCGCGCGCAGCGCCGCGTAGACGTACTCGTCGAGGTCGAAGGTGGTGATGACCACGACGGCGAGTGGATCCTCGACGGTGGGCCCGGCGAGCATCCGGGTGGCCTCGATGCCGTTGAGCACGGGCATCCGGATGTCAAAAAGGCACACATCCGGCCGATGCCGCCGGGCGAGTTCGACAGCTCGCCGCCCGTCGGCAGCCTCGCCGACCACCTCGATCCCCGGCTGCGCGTTGAGGATCATCACCAGTCCGGTACGGACGATCTCCTGGTCATCGGCGACCAGCACCCGGATGCTCACCTGGCCACTCCGGTACGCGGCAGCACGGCGGTGACACTCCATCCCCGCTCGGGATTGGGGCCCGCCACACAGGTCCCCCCGAGGAGATCAGCCCGTTCGATCATGCCGGTGATCCCGTAACCGGGTGTCCCCGCGGGGCGAACGGGATCGCCGTCATCGCTCACGTACAGACGGACCGACGTGTCGTCGGCGCTGACCCGAACCAGGACGCGGGTCGCGTGCCGCGCGTGGCGCCGAGCGTTGGTGACCGACTCCTGGGCGAGGCGGTAGATCGCGGCCTCGACGGAAGGGGGGAGGCCGACGGTGTCACCCTCGATCTCCACCTGGACGGACGGGCCGGATTGTCCCGGGCTTACGAGCTGGGAGAGATCAGCGATGCTCCCCCCAGGCGCCAGGTCAGCGGGCGCGTTCCGGCGGAGGACGTGAACCATGGCGCGCATCTCGGCGAGCGCCTGGGCGGCCTCGGCCTCGATCACCTGCAACGCCTCGGTGGCGGCGTCCGGCCGCGACGCCGCCGTCGCCAACCCTGCCTGCGCCCGGATCGCCATCGCCGAGACGTGATGGGCGACGGTGTCATGCAGATCTCGGGCCAGTTGCTCACGTTCGAGCAGCTTGACCTGGTCAAGCTCCCGCGTCCGCGCCCTTGTCCGGTACCGGAGCGCCGCTCCCACGGCGATCACCGAGAACGTGACGGCGAAGGCGGCGGCGGTGTCGGCGGGACCTGGATAGTCCATAACCACGGAGAACGTGGCTTTGACGAGAATGATCGTCAACCCGATGATCGCCTCTCGCCCGGACCCCCACCGGAACAGCGCATAGGGCAGGAGAAGCAGATAAATCATGGTGTTGGACTCGGGCGACTCGCCACCCGCCAGCACCTGGGCCACACCTGACACGCCGAACGCGATCACGACCATCAGCAATGGCTGGGTGCGGCGCCACAACAAGGTGGGTACCAGCCCGACCGCGAGGCTCACCGAAATGACCCGTGAGGGCATGTCAGGCCGCACCACTCCTTCGAGCAGCGCGACCGGCAGTAACACCCCCGCGAGCACCCAGTCTCGCCACACCCGCCGCGGTGCGTTGGGGGAACGGGGCTCGTACCACACGGAGCGAATGAGGCCGTGCACGAATTCATGGTACGAGAGCCCCCGCCATCCACAATCAGCCCAAAGTACGAGACATTTCGCTCACAGGACTGGCAGTCGCCGCGGACGACGTCTGAAAAGTGGATCAACCGCTTCGTTGGACGAGGGTGACGAAGCCCAGGATGCCGCGGTAGCCGTTCAGCCTGCACTGCTTCAAAAGTCGTCGCAGGGGACTTGACCTGCGGATCAACCCGAGACGGCGGCTCAGACAAGATCGGTTCTTGCCAGCGGGGCTGCGGGCTCACCGGCTGATGACTCCGGGCACGCCACTGGTCTGGCACCACCACTTGGCCCGACGCCGGTAGACGTATCCGCGCCGGTCCGCCCTCCCTCGGGTGAGCAGGGAGATCTGGGAGTTGGTGGTACGGTTGGCGAAGGGGTACCCCGACGTGGGATATCGCCGGGTGCACGCTGAGCTGCGTCACCCAGCTGGCGCCGCTGCTGGAGGCCATCCCGCTCGTCCGTGACGGAGCGGCCGGCCTCGTCGGCGCCCCGATGTCGTCCTCAGTGACCGCGGCTACGACCGCGAAGAAGTGCCGACTAAAGCGAGAAACCCAGGCAGGGATAAGCATCCCTGACCTGGGTTTTCTTGTCGGTGGAGCCTAGGAGATTCGAACTCCTGACATCCTGCTTGCAAATCGGCCTGATCTTCAGCCGCAACGGCCTCGACCTGCACAGAGACCAGTCCGTGATTGACCGCTGTTCACCGCCCTTAATGGCACGCTAATGGCACGGCGATCACCCCGGCGACCTGCGGGCGGCGTGGCATGTGCGGCCCGTTCCCTGGTCCGCCCCCGTTGCTCCGCACCACAACCGCGACGGCGGATTCTGGGTCGCGGCCCCTGATCCGCTCGCCGCCGAGCAAGCGCTCACCGGAACACTGCCCGCCGACCAGATCCGAGCGGCGGCGCTCCTCAGCGATGGCGCGTCACGCTTCGTCGATCGCTTCGGACTCGCCACCTGGCGGCAAGTCCTCGACATCCTCGCCCAGGACGGCCCCGCCGAACTCATCCGCCAGGTCCGCCAAGCCGAACGATCCGACCTTCACGGCAAGCGCTGGCCGCGTGGCAAGATCTTGACAACGCCATGGCGGCACTGATGGTCAGTTCTCCTGGGAAATGAAAGAAATGCGGTACCGCCGATCAGCCGCGCAAATTGACGTCTGATTCGACGGTACCGTCTGAGTCTTGTTCAGTTGCATCGGCGATTGCTAGGCGCCGACGAGCTTCCAGTGCCAGGTGTTGCTGGGGTACCGGACGCACTTGTAGCGCGTCGTGTGGGCGGCGGCCCGCATGGAGTATCCGTAATCGTTGTACTGGGACTCGGCGCAGAAGGCGCCGGGCGAGATGCAGTCCCAGTGCTTCTTGTGCTTGTAGTAGTACCTGCCTGAGGGTTGCTTTTGTCCGCACCAGCGAGCCGAGGCTGTGTGCGAATGAGTGTCGGTGGCCGCGAAGGCGGGAGTACCGGCGGTGAACAGCAGACTTGCTGCGGCAAGAGCCGCAATGATCGACTTACGCACGGTGATCACACTAGAGCCCTATGTTCACATTTAGGACACTTTCGGGGTGGGCCAGGCGGTCGCCAGGGCAGCTTGAGAGGAGGTGTGCTGCTGTACGCGTCAAAAAGGGCCACTTCCCGATCTTGGGATGTGGCCTTTGAGCTGGGGTGGAGCCTAGGAGATTCGAACTCCTGACATCCTGCTTGCAGATACGTACGCCGATCTTGCTCGGCCCTAGCCGCCGTAGGCCGGTATCTCGGCCTCGGCCCCCTTCCGCCACTCTCCGTCCTCAACTAAAGCATCGAGGGGACGGCCAAGCTGCCGCGTCGATAACGCGTTTGTCTGACCGCTGGATAGCACCGGAGACCGTCCTCACTCCTGCGTAACAGGGAGCCAGCCGACTCGGAAACCTGCGGATTAAGGAAGACGATTCAATCAAGGTCTACGGCTCTCACCTGGGCGTACGGCGTCCGTCATGGTTCGCCGGAATCCGTAGTCATCCGTGCTCTTGGCTGTACCGGTGGCTGTACAGCCAAGCTGCCGAACTAGCAGGTTGGAGGATGTCCATGCGAGATCATGTGAGCTACGCACCGCTACGGAGGAACCAGGAGCAATCGTCGGTTGCGTCCACGGAGGTGGTGTACGAGTTTCCGCTGGTAGTCAGCGTGGCGTCGTGAAATGAGGACGGCCATCGCGTGATCCTTCGAGTGCGAAGATCAAGATCGAAGGAGAACAGGATGGCCGTCAACGACAGTGTGGATCCTGCGAGCTGGCTGGCGAAGCAGATCGAGTCCGGGGATCGGGATCTGTTGCGATCCATGGTGAAGACCATGGCCGAGTCGTTGATGTCGGCCGAGGCCGACGGGGTGTGCGGTGCCGAGTACGGGCAGCGCAGCGGGGAGCGGACCAACCGGCGTAACGGCTACCGCACTCGCGAGTGGGACACCCGCGCCGGCACCGTGGAGTTGGCCATCCCCAAACTGCGGCAGGGCTCCTACTTCCCCGATTGGCTGCTGGAACGCCGGCGCCGGGCCGAGCAGGCGCTGATCAGCGTGGTCGCCACTTCCTATCTGCTGGGCGTGTCGACCCGGCGGGTGGACAAACTGGTCGAGCAGCTGGGGATCAAGCACATCTCCAAAAGCCAGGTCTCGGAGATGGCCAAAGTGCTGGACGGCCAGGTGGAGGCGTTCCGCAGCCGGCCGCTGGACGCCGGCCCGTACTGCTTTGTGTGGCTGGACGCCCTGACCCAGAAGGTCCGCGAGGGCGGCCGGACCATCAACGTGCACGTGCTGGTGGCCACCGCGGTCAACAGCAACGGCAACCGCGAGATCCTCGGTCTGGAGGTCACCTCGGCCGAGGACGGCGCCGAGTGGCTGACCTTCCTGCGTGGCCTGGTGGCCCGCGGACTATCGGGCGTGCAACTGGTGATCTCTGATGCCCACACCGGTCTGGTGTCCGCGGTGGCTGCTGCCCTGCCCGGCGCGTGCTGGCAGCGATGCCGGACGCACTGGAGCCGTCAAGAAATAAGGCGTTGCTTTCCGATCTTTGATTCGTTGGGAGGATATGCCCATCCCGAGCGAGGTCCGCGAGCAACTCTCGGTGAAGTTCGACGTGCTGCTGCCTCATCTGAACGAACGACAGCGGCGGTTGCTGCTGGCGACCGAAGCCCGGCTGCTCGGTCACGGCGGGGTGCGGACTGTCGCCCAGGTGGCCGGTGTCAGCGAGACCACCGTCCGCAACGGCGTGTTCGAACTTGAGGCTGGCGACAATCCACTCCCATACGGTCGAGTCAGGAAGCCAGGAGGAGGACGAAGGGCTGCTGAGGATCAAGATCTGCAGCTGGTTCCGGCGCTACTGGCTTTGGTAGAGCCAGACGAGCGCGGGGATCCGATGTCGCCGCTGCGCTGGACCACCAAGTCGCTGCGGAACCTGGCCGAGGCACTGGCCCGGCAAGGGCATCCGGTCTCCGCCCCGACGGTGGGCAGGCTGTTGAAGGAGCAAGGCTTCAGCCTGCAGGCCAACACCAAGACGCTGGAGGGCAAGCAGCATCCCGACCGAGATGCCCAGTTCGGCTATGTCAACGAGCAGGTCAAGGAGCACCAGGCCGCCGGGCAGCCGGTGATCAGCGTCGATACCAAGAAGAAGGAGCAGCTTGGGCAGATGCCCAATGCCGGGCGGCAGTGGCGCCCCAAGGGCGACCCGGTTCAGGTCGAAGACCACAGCTTCTTCTTCTCCGGCCCGGATGTCCCGCATGCCATCCCCTATGGCATCTACGACCTGTCCGCCGATCGGGGCTGGGTGAACGTCGGGGTGGACCACGACACCTCGGCGTTCGCGGTGGCCTCGATCCGCCGCTGGTGGCACTCCCGCGGCCGAGCAGACTATGCGGACGCCTCCCGGTTACTGATCACAGCAGACTGCGGCGGCTCCAACAGCTACCGCTACCGGGCCTGGAAGGCCGAACTTGCCGACTTCGCCGCCGAGACGGGGTTGACCATCACGGTCTGCCACTTCCCGCCGGGCACCTCCAAATGGAACAAAATTGAGCATCGATTGTTCTCCCACATCACGATGAACTGGCGGGGCAGGCCCCTGACCAGCCACGAAGTCGTCGTGAACAGCATCGCCGCCACCCGCACACGCACCGGGCTGCGCGTCGAGGCCGAACTCGATTCCGGCGCCTACCCGCTGGGCGTGTCGGTCAGCACTGAGCGCATGAACGCACTGCCGATCAGGTCCCACGCCCAGCGCGGAATGTGGAACTACACCATCGGCCCGGCCGCAGACCACAAGACTGCTGTCATCCAAGCCAGTGACCGCGACCAGATCCGGGCCTGCGCCCTGCGCACCCTGGCCGACCCTCGCCTGACCGGCATGAGCCGCCAAGCATTGGGTGAGCTGGCCACCTCCCTGGCCCCGGCGCAGGCGGCCCGTGCCGAACAACGCTACTTCCAGCAGCGCGGCGGCCCGCGCCGCCAAGCCAAGGGCAATCACGGCCGACCCCTGCTCAGCGACGCCGACAAGGTCTTGCTCACCGTCGTCTACCAGCGGCAGATCTGCTCTCAGCGGGTCTTGTCCGAGATGATCGAAGTCAACACCTACTCCATCGGCATGGCGATCGCTGAGACCGCCAAGCTCCTGGCCGAGCATAAGCACACGACCAACCCCACCGTCCTACGCTTCACCAGCGTGGCCGCCCTTCGGGCCTTTCTGGACAGCGACACCATGCCGGCCCGGCCGAACCGGCTGGACGCCCTCGGCGATCCGGCTCTGACCGGCATAAGTCGACCTGAGCTGGAACGGCTGATCAAGCGGTTGTCGAAGCGCCAGGCCGCCGAGGCTGAGCGGCGCAAGCATCGCCAGCGCGGCGGAGATCGACAGCAGACAGCCCGCGGTGGTGTCTTCAACGAGAAGATCACCGACGCCGAGCGTGTCCTCGCGGTCATTCTCGGCCTACGCAAGGTCTGCAGCTGGGATGTGGTGGCGGAATTGTTTCAGGTGAGCAGACGCACCATCGGCAACGCCAGAGCATGGGTCCGCCCGCTGCTGGAGCAGGAAGGCCACCTTCCCGACCGAGCACCTACCCGCTATCGCAGCGCGGCCGATCTCCTCGCTACAGCACCAGAGCACCGCGACACGCCGACAGGTTGATTCCTTACGGCTTCTGTGAAACCAGCAGCGCTGCTGGTCTGCAATCGGATTAAAAGCTCGGACGATCATGGTTCCAGACGGTTCAATGCAGGTCAGTGGGCATGCGCGGTCTGCTCTGAACGCCCCTGGATCACCCTGAACTGCAACCCGCGATGCCCGGACGACTGCTCGGCGACCGCTTCCTTATCAAGACGGACACCAGCCCTCGCCACGCAAAGAAGCGCTGACGTTGACGTCGAATCCCTCGCGGGACTCCTCGCGATCCGTACTGGGGAATTTTACGGAAAGGTATATATCCTTCCCCTCGATGGATTTGATGAAGCAACTCAGTTCCCCACCTTGATTATCCGGGGCCGGACTCCAGCCTTCCTTGATTGCGAAGTCTTGATAGAAGGACAGCAAATCGACTCGCGAGCCAGAGTGGCGGTAGGACTGCCATACAGCCACTACTCGGTCGTCAGTTTCGCAAGCAGAATCGCGTTTCCCTTCGGGGGTCGCCGTCGGCGGATGAACATCGAGGATACCGAGCGTGGCCAGAGATGCGGCGAGCTGGTCGTCATCAGCGGTGCAGCCAGAGGTCAGCAGATGTTTGCGGTAGGAGCGATCACAGCTGTGCCGATTCCCAAGCAAGCAACCACGAGCATCGCGACCGTCGAACGCTTCATGATCAGAACCCTAAGTCGCCGCCTGTTGGGGTGTCCAGAAACCTTCACCGGTTCGGAGCACGATGTCGATGAGCTGACGTCTTCCTTATCAGGACCGTTCGCCCCATGATCCGGGGACCGCGGCCTGGCTCGCGACGGTGGCCGACGGGCGTGATCGTGAGCGGTTGTGTAGGGCTGTTGCAGTACGCGTTTGCAGTACCCCGCGCGTCCCCTGGTCCTCTCCCGTCCTCCTCGTAGCTGCCGATCCCCAGGGCGAGGCCGCCGTGTCAAGGGTCAACGAAGTTGATCGCGTAGCGACGCCGAAGGCGCTTGACTCGGCGGCCTCAACCGGGACACTCGACCAGCGAGGAGGACGGGACCCGTGCCATGCTTCCATGCGAGTATGAACACATGGTCGGCACAGAGTGCTCGCATGAAGGACTCGCATTGCTCGTGGGACGCGAAGTGAGTGCGATCTGTTTTGTGCGTGACTACGTGGAGCTGCATTTTGATGGCATGGTCCTGCGAGCACTCGCAGATCCTTTCGGTCTGTATGGATGCTCGGGTTGGCGGTTTCCCAAAGGAAATGAGCCTGTCGTTATGCGCTACTACATCGGCAAGGTGATCGACGAATACGAGCTGGTACCGGACAGGTTCTTTGCGGTGGACTCCGGTGAGCACCGGTTTGCCGTTCCATTGGACTCTGACTCCCGCAAAGGTCCGGAGGCCGCGCATCTCGTGATCCCTGAAAACGCTGCTGAGGGCCGTCAACACGCTTTGTGGATCTGGTAGGCCAGTCGCTACGGGAGTGCGCAGGATGGCGTGCTATGCCGTGTCTGATCGACAAAGGACCCGCATCGCGATCAGTGGTGTGGGTAGCGGGGTCGGCGACGGCGCGCCCTGGGGTGGCGGGTCGCGTTGGTGTGGCGGATGCTCCGGGCGGCGGGCGGCCCGTGTTCCCGCCGCCGGCCGGGACCGGCGCCTACGCCGCACGCCCGGCCGAGCAGGCGGGCGGCGGGCCGTGCGGCGGCGCGGAGCGCCGTCGCCTTGATAACTCACAAGAACAATTCGGCAATGCTCCCGGTGGGGCTTAGAGCAGGTGGGTGCCGTCGTGTGGCGGATGGCCGGCGTGTCGCCGTGGTGTATGGCGTCCAGGACGCGGATGGCGAAGGCTTCGGATGCCAGTGAGCTGGAACAGCAACTTCAATCGGCGATTCTGGGGCAAGGCGCTCGCCGATGCCGGACTACCGAAGATCCACTTTCACGACCTACGCCATACCGGCAACACCCTCGCTGCGAACGCCGGGGCGTCGATCCGGGAGCTGATGGATCGCATGGGCCACTCCAGCACTCGGGCCGCCATGGTCTACCAACACGGCTCGAACGAGCGTCAGCGTCAGGTCGCCGACAAGCTCGACAGCCTCGCCAGAGACCAGCTACAGAAGGCATCGGGCACGCAACGGGCACGGAAGCGAAAAGCGGCCGATTAAAGCGAGAAACCCAGGCAGGGAAAAGCATCCCTGACCTGGGTTTTCTTGTCGGTGGAGCCTAGGAGATTCGAACTCCTGACATCCTGCTTGCAAAGCAGGCGCTCTGCCAACTGAGCTAAGGCCCCGTGCTGGAGGACAGCTTACCGGGAGGAAGTGGCTACCGGTGCCCGGCTCGGTTCGCTGTTGAGGATGAGGCTGGGGAAGTCGGCGATGGAGTCGATTATCTGTGTCGCGCCGCCGCGCATGAGGCGTTCGTGGCTGTGGACGCCGGTCAGCACGCCGGCCACGATCGAGGCGCCGGCGCGGCTCCCGCAGAGCATGTCGCTCTCGGAGTCGCCTGCTACCGCGACGTGACGGACGTCGTCGATGCGGAGCCGGAGCACCGCGGTGAGCACCATGTCGGGCCAGGGACGCCCCCGTCCGGCGTCCTCAGGGCAGAGGGCGAGGTCGATCTTGTCCATCCAGCCGACGGAGCTCAGCACCCGGCCGAGAGTCGCGCGGCTGAAGCCGGTGATCACGCAGATCTTCACCCCGGAGGCCCGTAACTTCTCCAGGGCCTCGACGGTGCCGGGCACGGGGACGAGGCCGGACCGCTCGATCGCGTCCTCGTAGGAGCGCTCGAACGTGAGGTTGGCCGCCTGGGCCTGGGCCTCGTTGCCGGGGAAGATGCCCCGGAAGACTTCGATCTTGGGACAACCCCGGGACCGATGCACGTGCACCATGGCCCGCGCATATGCCCCGGTCCCGGGGACTATGCCCTGCGTCGCGATCGCCTCTGCGAACGCCCGCTCCACCATGGCGATGTCACCGATCGTGGTGCCGGCCAGATCGAGGCAGGCAAGTTTGATGGGTGAGGCGCTGGTCATGCCATCACCTCCGCCTTGATCCGGAACCATTTCACGCACCCGCATCGGCAGCCCAGATGGTCAGTTCTCGCTGCCGGTTGCCTCAGTCCACAGATCAAGCTCGGCGCGGTCAGCCTGCACCTTGCGCCAGACCAGTAGCCCCCCGAGGGCAACGAGCGCGAGAACGAGCAGCTTCTTCACGGTGTAACCCCACTTCTCAACGGTCTCATCAGCCGAGGATGAGACGACGCCGGGTTCGTAACAGATGCTTGCAGCCTAGCAAGGGATCGGCTCCCTCCCCGGGTCGCACGAGAAGCGGTTGTCCACAATCTTCCGATACGGAAGCCTCTTTGCGACATCCGTTACGAGCTTCAGCCCTTCAGGTAAGAGCCGACCAACGGCCTGATCAGGCATTACTCCGTACGGAGATCGGACGGCCCACCTCGGAGGTTTCGTCCGAGAGCGGACATCGGCCCGTACGGGAGCCGGTCAGCCGCCCACCATGCCCTCGGCCGACACGTCGGTGAGATAGGCGGAAAGGCGAGGGATGTCGGGTGCGAGCATGTGGCGTACCCAGGCCGCTCTCTCGTGCTCCAGAGGCGGAAGCTCCCAGACGCAGCCGATCCACGGCTTCGGGAGTTCCTTGAAGTTGGCCGGGTCCGTGTCGTCGCAGCCCAGGAAGGGCATGCCGGCCGCGGCCGTATGGCACTCCAGCACGTTGTCCCACACCCAGGTGTAGGCGTTGAGGTACGCGGCCTCCTTCGCCCGGTGCAGGACGGTGAAGGCGACCGGCGGGGTCTCGTCCAGTTCGGGCAGCAGCCGGGGCAGGAACGCGTAGGCCGCTCGCTGGATCGTCTCCTCGATCTCGGTGTCGAGGGTGCTGACGTGATAGCGCTTGATCTGCCTACCGGCCGTCTCGATCACGGGCGATATACGAAGGTACTTTTCGGTAAAAGCCACTATTGGACCGTAGGCCGCGCATACTGACACGTATTGTCAGCGATATGCGCGCGAGTCGGCTGCTTTCCATCCTTCTCCTCCTCCAGACCCGAGGCCGGCTCACCGCGCGCCAACTGGCCGAGACCCTTGAGGTCTCCGTACGGACCATCTACCGCGACGTCGAGTCCCTGCACGCGGCGGGCGTCCCGCTGTACGGAGACGCGGGCCCGGCGGGGGGCTACCAGTTGCTGAACGGCTACCGCACACGTCTGACCGGGCTGACCCCTGACGAGGCCGAGGCGCTGTTCCTGGCCGGGATGCCCGGGCCGGCGGCCGAGCTCGGGCTCGGTGCGGTGGTGACGGCGGCCCAGCTCAAGCTCCAGGCGGCACTCCCGGCCGAGTTGCGTGACCGGGCGGCCCGCATCCAGGAGCGGTTCCACCTGGACGCGCACGGCTGGTACTACGACGGAGAGCAGTCACCCCATCTCGCCCCGATCGCCGACGCGGTGTGGAACGAGCGCGTGATCCAGGTTTGCTACCGCCGCTGGAAGGAGCCGACGCGGGTCACGCGGATCCTGGAGCCCTACGCCGTCGTGCTCAAGGGCGGGAAGTGGTACCTCGTGGCGCGCGGCGGCGAGCACGTGCGCACGTACCGCGTGCATCAGGTTCTCAGCCTGACCGTGCTGGACCAGACTTTCGAGCGGCCACCGGACTTCGACATCGCCTGCTACTGGCGGTCCTTTCTCGCGGAGTTCCGCGCCCGGCTCTATCAGGGCGAGGCGACCATACGGCTCTCGCCTCCCGGACGGCGGCGTATGGGCGAGCTGATGAGCACCGCCGTGACGCAGGCCGTCGACGCGACCTCAACCGCCCCCGACGAGGACGGCTGGGTGACGGCCGTGGTACCGATCGAGTCCCTTGACCACGCCCAGACCGAGTTCATGAAGCTGGGCGCGCTGGTCGAGGTGCTCAAGCCGTACGAGCTGCGCGAGCGCTTGGAGTCCACCGCGCGCGAGCTCGCGGGGTTGTATCTCAGCTCCTGACCCACGCGTCGGAGCAGATCGGGAGGCGTGGGTGGGTCTCTCCTGAGTGCTACGACACGGCCGCGCTCCCCAGAATGGACACTCAGAGTTGGAGATGATTACTGTGAGTGACGAAGTGAGCACTTCCCGCTCCGGTAGAACGCCTGCCGGAAACCGCCTGGGGGCTCGCCTCGGGTGGACGGGGGACTATCCAAGGAGAACAGATGCAAGCCAGATGGCTTACGACTCTCGCACTGACCGCGGTGGTCAGCAGCGCGGGTGTGGCGGCGGTGGCGGTGCCGGCGTCGTACGCGGACTCCACGCCGGCAGGTCCCGGCGCCGTCGCGGACTTCAGCGGTTACCAGCTCCTCAAACTGCCCAACGCCAACGTCGCCAACTTCGCACGGCGTACGATCCGGTGCCCGAGCGGTAAGAGGGCGATCGGAGGTGGCGCCGAGGCCCAGGGCAACGACGCCATCCTGGTCGGTTCCTTCCCCACCGACGACGCCGGTGGCTGGATCGGCCTCGGCCGCCAGAACAACTTCGCCACGGTCGGGATCAGCGTGTACGTGATCTGCGCCGACGCGAGCTGAGACAGATGACGCGAGCTGAGACAGGTGGAGTATCCGGTCTAGCCGGCGTTTCCGGCCTATTCCGCATCTAGATCGAGCTTGACCGGTTGGCGCGCGCACCGGCGGAGAGTCGCGCGCCGACGGTACGAGGCGGGCTGGACGGCCGGCTCGGGTGGGACTGGCGACCCGACCCGAGCCGGCCGTACTCCATTGGGGGCCCCGTCCGGTCGTACACGGTCAGACGACGGCCGTACGTCCCGGGGGACCCCGGCCGTGGCAATGGTGCCGCAGGGCGTTTGTGGTCAGTCCAGCTCGTAGTCCAGGTGGAAGAAGTGCTCGCCGTCGTCGGGGATGATCTGGCCCCCGCCGCGGATGCCCAGCAGCTCACCGGTTCCGGAGTCGGGCAGGATGGTCCAGCTCAGCGACTGCTCGCCGGCGGAGCCCGTAGCGGTGTGGTGCAGCACGAAGCTCCCTTTCCGCCCGTGGACGCCACCGGTGAAGCGCTCGAACCCCACGTAGGCCGCCGAGCCCTCGACCTCTTCTCCGTCGTCTGATCCCCCGCGCCGCGAGAACATCCCGCCGCGAAGAACATCCGGGGGCACCACGCCTCCCCCTTGTCCACATGCTGTGGATATTGCGCGTTGGCTTCCACTCATACGTGGGCCGGCCGTACGGACCGGAGGAGTGAGCCCCCTGACCAGCTACTATGCCGCCCCCGAGCCGAGGCGATGCCGTCCCGTGTGCTTAACCTGAAATATCAGGAGACGGGGGGGATTGAGATGCCCGACGCAGCAGAAGCGAGTGTCTTCTTCATCGGAAACGCCACAACGCTGATTCGCTCTCATGGCTTCACCCTGCTGACCGATCCGAACTTCCTCCATCGCGGCCAGCGCGCCTATCTCGGATGGGGCATCAGCACCCGCCGTCGCACCAATCCGGCGATCGAGATCAGCCTGCTTCCGGAAGTCGACGCCGTCGTGCTGTCCCACATGCACGGCGACCACTGGGATCGCGTGGCACGCGACGGGCTGGACCCGGACTTGCCGATCATCACCACCCCCCACGCCGCCGAGCGGCTCACGCGCCAGGGGTTCCGCAACGCGATCAGCCTGGAGACCTGGCAGGACCGCAGGCTGCGCCGCGGGGACAACACCCTGACGATCACCTCTCTGCCGGCACGCCACGCGCCGGGGTTCGCCGAGAAGCTGCTGCCACCGGTCATGGGGAGCATGCTGGAGTTCGGCCGGGGCGGCGGCGAGGTGGGCCTTCGCCTCCACATCAGCGGGGACACTCTGCTGGACGAACGCCTCGCGGCGATCCCCAAGCGCTTCCCGGAGATCGACCTCGCGATCGTCCACCTGGGCGGCACCAAGCTGCTCGGGACGCTGCTGGTGACCATGGACGGCACGCAGGGCGCCCACTGGGTGGAGCTGATCAACCCGAGCTACACCCTGCCCGTCCACTACGACGACTACGAGGCGTTCTCCTCGGGGCTGGACGACTTCCGCCACCACGTCAACCGTCTCGGGCTGTCCGGCCGGGTCCGCTACATCACGCGCGGCGAGACCTACCACCTCCTCGGGCGCCGCACGGGGCACGGAGCCCGGTAACGGCCGCCCTCGTGGGGGAGATCCTGGTCGGCACGGCGTCGTGGACGGACAAGACGCTCCTGCGGTCCGGCTGGTATCCGCCGGACGTCACGACGCCCGAGGAGAGGCTGCGGTACTACGCGCGCGTCTTCCCGCTTGTGGAGGTCGATTCGACCTACTACGCGACGCCCGCCGAGGAGACGGCGCGGCTGTGGGCGGAGCGGACACCGCGGGACTTCACCTTCGACGTCAAGGCGTTCTCACTGCTGACCTGTCATCCGACCCGTCCCGCGGCGCTGCCGAAGGACCTGCGGGTCGAGATGGCGCCCGGCAAGAAGAACCTCTACGTAAAGGATCTGGATCCGGCCCTGGTGGACCAGGTGTGGGAGCGCTTCGTGTCCGCGCTGATGCCGCTCTGGAAGGCGGAGAAGTTCGGGGCGGTGCTGTTCCAGTTCCCGCGCTGGTTCCCGATCAGCAAGCGCAACAAGCACTACATCCTGGAGTGCAAGCGACGCTGCGAACCGCTGAGGATCTCGGTCGAGTTCCGCAACAGGACCTGGATGACCGAGGAGAACCAGGCCGAGACCCTCGATTTCCTGCGCTCGTATGCCATCCCGTACGTCTGCCTCGACATGCCACAGGGGTACCCGTGCTCGATCCCTCCGGTCGTCGCGGCCACGTCCGATCTGGAGATCGTGCGGTTCCACGGCCACAGCGACAAGTGGACCAGCCGGGACATCTACGAACGGTTCGGCTACCTCTACTCTCCCGAGGAGCTGAAGGAGTGGACGCCGAAGTTGTGCGAGCTCGCAAGGGAGACCGCCAGCACGCATGTGCTCATGAACAACTGTTACCGCGACTACGCCCAGACCAACGCCCGCCAGCTCGCCGACCTGCTCAGGAACATGCCGTCCTGCCCCGTGCGCCCACCGCCCGCCGAGTGAACGCTCACTCCGGCGCGGCGGGCACGGTGGGCACCCTGTCGAGGGTGATGCCGAAGTACGTGCGGTAGGCGGTGAGGACGTCGGCGTCGCCGTCCAGGACGAACTCCCGGCGCTCTCCGTCGACGGTGTTGATGAGCTTGGCGCCGCTCAGGGTGATCCGCCCGGAGTCGGTCATCAGGGAACACGTCAGCGACCGGGTGAAGTGGGACCGCGGCGAGGTCTGCTGCCACCAGCAGGTCGGGACGAAGTCGCTCAGCTCGTACGGCCGCAGGTCCAGCCGGTACTCGGGCCTGCCGTCCAGGATGACGTCCACGTCCCCGTGCCGGCCGTTCTCGATGATCCGGAACACCCCGTCCGGATCGTGCTGGTCATCCCGCGCCGCCAGGCGCAGCGGGTGCCGGCTGAACTTCCCGAAACCGACGTCGACCAGCCACGGCTCGTCCAGATCGACCCGCAGGGCGAGGTGGTCGAAAGGAGGCCCGGCACGATCACCGTCGAAGACCCGGGCTTGCAGCAGCGTCACCCGGTAGCCGAGCGCGGTGAGCAGCGTGCCGAACGCCCCGTTGAGTTCGTAGCAGAACCCGCCCCTCCGGCGATCGACGATCTTCTCCACGAGCGACCGCTCGTCGAGCACGATCGGTTCGCCCAGGTGGATGCTGAGGTTCTCGAACGGCACCGACAGCAGATGCGCCTGCTGCAACCGCCGCAGCGCCTCGGCGTCGGGGCGATCGGGCCGCGCGGCACCAATCCGGGCCAGATAGGCCCCCACCTCTGAGTCCTTCATGCGGCTCTCCACGTCCAGCGCGCCGTCGCACGTCCCACCGGCCATACTGCCGCAGATCAACTCTTGAAGGCGGCTTTGCCGGCCCCGGGCGGTCTGGGCCGGTCAGGTCAGATAGGCGTAGACGATCACGTTGCCCGTGTAGTGGCCGGTCTGCCGGTTGAAGGTGCCGCCGCACGTCACCAGGCGGAGACCCGCGTGACCGAGCGGGCCGTACACGCGCCGGCTGGGGAACTTGTTCTTGGGAACGAGTTCGACCGACTCCACCACGAACCGGGCCACCGAGCCGTCCGTACGGGTCACGGAGACGGCGTCACCGGCGCGCATGCGCCCGAGGTCGAAGAAGACGCCCTTGCGACCTCCTCCGTCGACGTGGCCGAGGATCACCGCCGCCCCTCGCTCCCCGGGAGAGGCCCCTTTCTCATACCAGCCCGCCCACTCGGGGTGCTCGACCGGCGGGATCCGCACCGTGCCGTCCGGCTTGAGCCCGAGCCTGCCGAGGGACACGTGGACGCCGATCTTCGGTATGTCCAGGCGCCGGGGCTCGGACCGTACGAGAACGGGGTCGGCTGAGACGGGACGGCTTCGGTACGGGCCGGGGGGCGACGGCGCGCCCACCTGTGCGGATACGGGTGGCGGCGCGGGGGGATCTTCCGGGGGCAGCATGACCAATACGGCCCCTGTCAGGATGGCGGCGGCGGCCGTGAGGCCCAGGGCATGACGGCCGCCGACGCGTCGCACTCGGGGCATTTCAGGCTTGATCGTGCGCACGACGGCGCAGCACCAGCACGCCCGTCCCGGCCCCCGCGGCGAGAAGGGCTCCACCGAGCGGGAGCAGGGGGTTCGCGCCGGGGCCACCGCCGGTCTCCGGAGCACCCCTCGGGATTTCCACGACCTGCCGCGGATCCTCCGTACGGGAGCCGGCCACCGGCACGGCACTCGGGCGGGTGACCTGCCTGCTCGGCACGGCACTCGGGCGGGCGGCCTGCCTGCTCGGCACCGGACTCGGGCGGGCGGCCTGCTTGCTCGGCACCGGACTCGGAGTGGCGTGGGGCCTGTCATCGGCCATGGCCGGTCCGGCCACGGTCAGCATGGCGACGCCGAGAGCGGCCGCCATCAGGGCGGTACGGGCGAATCGCATACATCCTCCTCAGCGGTGACGGGTCGGAACAGCTCCACCGACACGCACCGGACACAGACGTCACTGGTCAGGAACGGGCTCGATGCTGGCAGCGGAATGTCCGCTGATCATGACCGGAATGTCATGAGCCTGTAATAGATGTCCCAATTGCGGGTAAGCCGTCGGGCTCCGCCGGATAATTGAGCGGTGGCCAGAGTGATGGTGATCGAGGATGACCCGTCCGTACGGGAGGGCCTTCGCCTCTCACTCGGCCGGCACGGGCACGACGTCGACGTGGCCCGCACCGGCGAGGACGGCCTGAAGCGGCTGTCGCAGGCTCCGGCCGACATCGTCGTGCTCGATCTGATGCTTCCAGGACTCGACGGGTTCGAGGTGTGCCGCCGGATCCGGGCGGGCGGCCCCACGCCCATCGTCATGCTCACAGCCCGCGGCGATGACCTTGATGTGGTGAGCGGGCTGGAGGCGGGGGCCGACGACTACGTCGTCAAGCCGGTCCGCCCGCGCGTGCTGGAAGCGCGGATCCGCGCGGTCCTGCGCCGTGTGGGCCCTGCGGCGTCGGCGGTCACCGTCCAGGAGACCCATGGTGACCTGGTGATCGACCGTGGTTCGCTCACCGTGTCCAAGGCCGGGGTCCCGCTCACGCTGCCGCCCATGGAGTTACGGCTGCTCCTGGAGCTGTCCGCCGCGTACAGCCAGGTGTTCAGCCGCCAGCAGCTGCTGGAGTCGGTCTGGGAGCTCGACTTCCTCGGCGACTCGCGCCTGGTGGACGCGTGCGTGCAGCGGTTGCGCACGAAGATCGAGGACGTCCCGGCCAGGCCTCGTTACGTGCAGACCGTACGCGGGTTCGGGTACCGGTTCGGACCTCTGTGAACCCGGTGTCCCGGCGGCTCCGCCTCCCGATCTCGGTACGGGGCCTGCGCGCCCGCCTGGTGGTCGTCTTCGTCCTCCTCGCCGGGCTCAGCGCGCTCACCGCCGCCGGGCTGATCTACCGTCAGGCGCGCGACCTCATGCTCACGCGTACGGAATGGTCGGTCGTCAACGACTTCCGGCTGCGCGTCGCGACCCTCACCGAGAACATGCAGCACCCGCCCGACCGCGCGGCGCTGCAACAGCTGGCCAACCGGGTGGCGCCGTCGTTCCTGGAGGCGACCGGCGCCGCCGCCTACCGCGACTCGGGGCTGATCGCCTCCCGGGACGACATCGGCGCCGTCACCCCTCAGTTGCGCCGCACCGTCGTCGAGCGGAACCGGCTCTTCTACCAGCGGGTGATCAGCTCCGGCACTCCGTACCTGGTGGTCGGCACGCCGGTGATGCTGGGCAAGAAGGCGGCCCCGTCGGGCGTGGAGGTCTACCTCGTGACGCCGCTCACCAAAGAGGAAGGGGACGAGGCCGCGCTGGTCACCGCGGCACAACAAGGTGTGATCCCCGTTGTGGTACTGGCCGTGGTGCTCGCCCTGGTCGCCGCCCGTGGGGTGCTGCGCCCGGTACGCGATCTCGACCGGGCCGCGCGCAGGCTCGGTGAGGGCGAGCTGGACACGCGCCTGAAGGCGAGCGGCAGCGACGAGCTGGCCAGGCTGGTGAACACCTTCAACGCCACGGCGGCCGCCCTTGAGACCAACGTCTCGGAGCTGCGGGGCATGGAGGTCAAGGCCCGCAGGTTCGTCGCCGACGTGTCCCACGAGTTGCGTACTCCCCTGGCCTCCATCCTGGTGATGGCGGACATGTTCGAAGAGGAGGCCGGTCGCCTCGAAGGTGATCTCGGAAAGGCCGCCCGCCTGATGAACCTGGAGGTCGGGAGGCTGGTGCGGCTCGTCGAGGACCTCATGGAGATCTCACGGTTCGACGCCGGAGCGGCCACGCTGATCCTCAACGACATCGACGCGGCCGACGCCGTCCGCGCCTGCCTGCGCACCCGTGGCTGGACCGATCGGGTCGGCCTGGACCTGCCCCCGGGGATCCGGGTCCGGCTGGACCCGCGCCGCTTCGACGTGATCGTCGCCAACCTCGTGGGAAACGCGCTCGACCACGGGGCTCCTCCGGTGACGGTGCGACTCAGCGATCTGGGAGAGGACATCCTCGTCGAGGTGGAGGACAGCGGCCAGGGACTTGACCCGCGGATCCTCCCCCACGTCTTCGACCGGTTCTACAAGGCCGACGTGGCACGGGTGAGATCCGAGGGCAGCGGGCTCGGCCTGGCCATCGCCCACGAGAACGCGCGCCTGCACGGCGGCGTCATCGAGGTGGCCAACCGGCCCGGCGGCGGAGCCGTTTTCACGCTGTCCCTGCCCCGAGGCGGGGAGGAGGGACCATGACCGGAATGCGCCGCGCACTGGCCGCGATGGCGATGGCACTGGTGGCAGGCTGCGGCATCACTCCGACCGACGTCATGGACGGGGGCGAGCCGGCGATCGGCTTCCGCCCGAGCACCCGGCTCTATTTCGTGTCGGGCTCACATCTGCAGGTCGTGACCCGTCCCATCCCGTGGCCGCCGCTCAAGGAGACGCTCGACCTCCTGCTCGACGGGCCCACCTCCGCGGAGCGTGAACGAGGCATCGTCAGCGAGCTGCAGCCCGCCCACGCGCCGACCAAGGTCACCGCGGGCCAGGCGAAGGTGCGTATCTCGCTGCCCGTCCCCAAGCCGGTGGCCGTGCCGCAGGGCGCCACGCGGTCGATCCTGTGGATCGGGCAGCTCACCTGTACGGCCGCGAGCGCCCTGGCCGCACGTACGGACATCGACCCGGACGCGATCACCGTCGTCATCACGCAGTCCGGCGCCGGCGCCCTCGGCTCCTTCCGCTGCTCCCAGTTCCCGCGCAGCTCGGAGTGACCTGTCCTTCGAGCCACTCGGTCGCCAACCACCGTGTTCACATAACTTATCCAGCTATGTGGCGATAGATAGTCTTCGCTGTCGTGGCTCGACGATCATGGGTTCTGTGGGCGGCGGCCTTCGTGACAGCGCTGGGCCCCAGCCTCTGCGACTGGATCGGATCGCTGTTCGGGAATGACAACACTTGGCGCTACGCGTGGACGTCCTGGGACCAGTGTCTGGGCAACCGGATCCACGAGCTGATCGAGTATCCGCAATCCGTGATCACCGATCTGCCGGTCTTCTGGTACGGCGGAGCTCCCCTGATCGTCTTGGCCTTCGCGGGCCGACAGCTGAGCGTCCGGAGCGGACATAGCCTGCTCGGCGGAATCATCGCCCGCTCCGCCGCCGTGGCGCTGCTTCTCCTCCTGCTCCCTGAGCTGCTGCTGATCACATTCGACTTGGCGCTCGGCCCGGAGTGCGCGGACGCGTGGGGACCGCCGGACCTGGTGAACTGGCAGGCAGGCATGGACCTCTACTGCCTGGCGCCCCCGCTCCTGGTGCTGCTCGCCGTACGTTCTCCCCGGCGGGAGTTCGTGCGGCGGGGCCCCCTCGCCCGCACGACGGTAGCCGTCCTGACGGTCACGGCGACACTCCTTCTCGCAGCGAAGTCCGCCCCTCCCCCCAGGGTGAGCAGCGCGTATGAGCTCGACTGCGCAGGATTCGGTGACGTGACGGCCAGGGGACCGAGCCAGGGGGAGAAGGACTTCCTGTGTGACGTCCGCGGCTACTCCCTCGGACACCGGTGGAGTGTCACCGAGTGGAACGAGGTTGCTGACCGAGATGTGCTGGCCCAGGGACGTCACTTGTGCGGCCTGGCCGTACAGCATGGGGGCGATGTCGGCGCGCGGGCCGTACGGGAGGCGCCGCAGACGTCCTTGACCGGAGTGCTGGCAAGCCTGTGCCCCGAGGTGGCACGGAAGCAGGAGGCGGACGCCCAGCAGGAGAAGGCCGAAAATGACGCCTACGTCGCCAGAAAGGAAAGGGCCTGTGCGGCGCATCCGGCGCACCGGCCGAAGATCGGGCCCGTACGGCAGAAGCGGGCCACCATGTGGACGGAGTTCTGGACCATCGACGGATGGGAGGACGGATACGAGGGCACCGTCCCCGAAATGGTGGAGAACCTGGTCGGAAGCGAGCGGGGAGCCCTGTCGATCTGGGCGGCCGACGAGATCGGGCATGCCTGCGTGACCGTCGAGTCCTACACCAGGCGACCGCCGATGGAGCTCAAGGGCTGGGAGGAGGTGGTCGAAGTCGGCTACGAGAGTCCGAACGGCTCGCTGGAACTCGTCGACGGTGACGGAAAGCGTCTAACCGGTCTCACGTCCGCTGGCCCGGGGTCCTACCGGGTCCGGGTCCACCTGCGGGGCCGCGAGCTCGTCACCCAGGTCGTCGATGCCCCGGCCGGCGCCGTACAACTGCTGATCATGATCTTCCCCGGCAAGGAGAAGAAGCCCACCGTCTACAGATGACCCGCCCGGCCCCGCCACCGGCCGCGCGTTCGAGGGCAGAGAGAGACCGGGCCGTAAGCGAGGGGAGGAAGACCGGGGCCCGTAAGCGAGCGGAGGAAGGCTCTCGCCAATTGAGCGGGAATGAGCGGTCCGAATGTGTACGGGTCTGGGATGCTGCCCGTATGCGGAACTGTTCGCGGACGCAGGTCGTACGATCGCGAGCCGTGTGGGCCGCGGTCGCTCGGCTGGGCCAGGTTCACTGGTTCTTCGGCAACGTCTACTGCAACTGGAACTGCAAATACGGAGGCATTTCCCTTGCGGTCCCGCACGTCTCCCCCACCTCCGACTCCCCGCTGTTTCCCCTTGTTTCCCGTCTCATCGGGCACGCGCCGAGGACGGCGGTACCCTCCTTTAGGACAGTCTCCGGCATTGCGCCGCCCCTCTCCGCAGGGGTACGGCTTGGTGCGCCAGGCCGTAGGCGATCGGGCACGACGCCGGGAGGCTGGATAGCACCGGAGACCGTCCTCACCTGCAAAACAGGGAGTCAGCCGACTCGGAAACCTGCGGTCAAAAGCTCGGCCGATCCAGGCGGCGAGATAGATCCAGGCTGCGACCAGGCATAGAGGGTTCCCTGGGCCATCCCGCAATATCGTTGCGGCATGAACACCCCGGCGACAGAAGTCGACATCGACGACGACCTTGTTGACCGCTTGATTCACACGCAGCACCCGGATCTGGCGGGACCGCTCACCCTCGTTGCCAACGGCTGGGACAACGTCATCTATCGCCTTGGCACGGACCTGTCCGTACGGCTGCCGCGCCGCCAGGTGGCCGTCGACCTCCTTGTCAACGAGCAACGCTGGCTGCCGGTCCTGGCCGAGCACGTCGAAGTCGCGCTGCCCGTACCCCTCAGGGCTGGCGAGCCCGGCGAGGGCTACCCATGGCCGTGGACGATCGCGCCCTGGTTCGAAGGCCGTACGGTCGCCGACGTTCCGCCGTGCGATCGCTCCGGCATCGCCGTCCCGCTGGCCAACTTCATGACAGGCTTCCACCGGCCTGCACCGCCTGATGCACCGCATAACCCCGTCCGTGGCGTCCCGCTCGCCGCCCGCGACGAAGCGGTACGGCAACGCCTGCAGTTCATTTCCCGAACAGCTGAGCTCCTGCCCCTCTGGGAGAGGTTGGCGGCCCTCCGGCCCTGGCAAGGTCCCGCGCTGTGGCTCCACGGCGACCCGCACCCGGGGAACCTCTTGCTCAACGGGGAAGGGCTGGTGGCTGTTCTGGACTTCGGTGATCTCACCAGCGGTGACCCTGCCACCGACCTGGCCGCCGCGTGGCTGGTTTTCGATGAGAACGCCCGTGAGGTATTCCGATCACACATGGACGCCGATGAAGTGACCTGGGAGCGTGCACGGGGCTGGGCCCTTGCCATGGGCACTGCCCTGGCCGCCTACTCGGCCGATAATCCCAGCATGGCGGCTATCGGCAACCACGTCCTTGACCAGGTGCTTATTGCCTAGAGGCGCTGCTCATTGCCCGATAGTGCCCATGGTTGAGGAGTCGGGTGTCTCCCTGTTTCACAGGCGACCACCTATGGATGGCGCCGCGGTCGGGGGCGTCCCGGACGATCACGGGGTGAATGATCGATCCGGCTTCGTGATCTCCGGCATACGGCGGTCTCGCTGCTCACAAGCTCGGCGTGGCTTCTCGGGACGCGATGGAGATCCTCGGCCACAGCCGGATCTCGGTCACGATGGAGATCTACACGCACGGGGACGAGGAGAGCCGGGAAAGCGAGATTCGCAAGGTCAACGACCTGTTTGAATAGGCCGTTGCAGTAGTGGTTGCGCTAAAACGCCCCGAACGGAGATCCGTACGGGGCGCTTCGGCTGGTGGGGCTACCAGGACTTGAACCTGGGACCTCTTCCTTATCAGGGAAGCGCTCTAACCGTCTGAGCTATAGCCCCGCTGTCGCGGTGCAGAGAAGGTTATCGCCTCCGCGGAGCGGAAGCGAACCGTCTCTCTGACACGGAAAAGCTTACCGTGCTCTGAGGCCGCCCGCGCCAACGGGATGCACTCGTTATCGTCGGATGCCAGAAAGCAGGCGGATGCGAGGGGTGCCGTTGAGGGCTCCTGGCCGAGCCCTCAACGGCCCCTGCGGACCTATTCGGCCTCGCTGAAGGTCACTTCGACCCCGCCCACCAGGTCGGAGGCGACGTTGTAGATGACGGATCCGAGCGTGGAGAGAGCGGTGATCAGGACGACGTTCACCGCGCCGAGCAGGGCGGTGTAGCCGAGGATCCTCACGGGCTCGAACCACGACTTGATGTCGATGCCGCTGGTCGTCTTCCCGTCGGGAACGGTGAGCTGCGTCACGGTGTTCACGATCGAGTCGAAGACGCCGAGCGCCGACAGAACGCCGTACAGGACGGCGACGGCCACGAACAGCACCACGAAGCAGACGAGCGAGACGACGAAGCTGAACTTCATCGCCGACCAGGGCTCGATCCTGCGCAGCACCAAGTGGGCCTTGCGGGGAGCCTTGACCGGCGAGGGCTTGTCGCGTTGCTCGGTGCGTCCGAGGGCCGGCTCCGGGGTGGACAGGGCCGACACGGCCCCGAGACCGCCCTGCTTGGACCCGGAACCCGAGGCGGACTTCCCGGCACCGGGACGTGAGCCGGGCTGCGAAGCGCCGCCCGCACCCGGTACGCCTCCGGAACCGGGCCGGGTACCTGGCTGCGGCGCGCCGCCGGGCCGGGGGCTGCCGGAACCCGGTTGCGGTGCGCCGGGCCGGGGGCTGCCGTCCGGGCCCGGCCTCGGGGTGCTGTCGGGGCGGGGTCGTGGAGCGCCGCCGGCACCCGGCCTCGGGTTGGCATCAGGGCCGGGGCGCGGAGTGGTCGACGGGCCCACGGGCGTCGCCGGAGCCGAGGCTGGCGGGGCCGGCGGCTTCTGAGCGGGCCTGGTCGGGCCGCCACCCGGGCCGTCAGGAGAGGGCGACCAGGAATTGTCGGGAACCGACGAGGAACGGATGCGCAGGGTCGCGTCTCCGTTCTCGCCGTCACCGCCAGGGGTCACCGCGTCATCGTCACTGGACACGACGACAACCCTGTCATCACTCGGGCCGGCCGGAGGTCGCGCCGTGCCCGTACTTTCCGAGGAGTTCACGCTCTCCGTCACCTGATTGCGAGTGGAGGAGTTCACCGAGGAGGCGGGGCGGACCCCCTTGGGCGGGTTCCGCTTTCGATTTCCCGAAGTACTGGGCGATTTACCGGAATCACCGATACCACCGGAGTTGGCCTGAGGGCTCATTCCTCCTCATCCCCCCCGTTGTCCTCGCTTTCCAGCGCTTCGGCGTTGCGGGCGAGGGCAACCACGCTGTCTCCCTCCGAGAGGTTCATCAGACGCACTCCCATGGTCTGGCGGCCGGACTGCTTGATCTCGCCCGCGCTGGTGCGGATCACCCCGCCTGCGGAGGTGATAGCGAACACCTCGTCCTCGGGACTCACCATTACTGCTCCGACCAGCTTGCCACGAGCACTGACAATCTTTGCAGTCAGCACACCCTGCCCGCCCCTACCTTGAACGGGATACTGATCCACCGGAGTGCGCTTCGCATACCCGCCCTCGGTCGCGATAAGCACGTCGGCGCCGTCGCTAAGGACGTTCATCGCCAGCAGCTCGTCCCCATCGAGGAACCTCATGCCGATGACACCGCTGGTCGCGCGGCCCATCGGGCGCAGGGCCTCGTCGGAGGCGGTGAAGCGGATGGACTTGGCGCCCCGGGACACCAGCAGGATGTCGTCCTCTTCCGAGACCAGCTTGGCGGCGATGACCTCGTCGTCCTCGCGGAGGTTGATCGCGATCAGGCCACCCGACCTGGGGGAGTCGTACTCGGAGAGCCGGGTCTTCTTCACCAGGCCGCTGCGGGTCGCCAGCACGAGGTAGGGCGAGACCTGGTAGTCACGAAGATCGAGGATCTCCATGACGTGCTCGTCGGGCTGCATCGCCAGGAGG
The DNA here is from genome assembly GCF_043197795.1 of Sphaerisporangium sp. NPDC049003. Classification (NCBI taxonomy): domain Bacteria; kingdom Bacillati; phylum Actinomycetota; class Actinomycetes; order Streptosporangiales; family Streptosporangiaceae; genus Sphaerisporangium; species Sphaerisporangium sp. NPDC049003. Next base: position 71,675 of record NZ_JBICTU010000009.1, on the reverse strand, counting down.
TTCGCCAGGTGCTGGCCGCGCGCGTCACGGCCGGCGTCGGGGAACTCGTACGCCTTGATCCGGTAGACGCGGCCCTTGTTGGTGAAGAACAGCAGCCAGTGGTGGGTCGTCGTGACGAAGAAGTGCTCGACGATGTCGTCCTGCCGGAGCTGCGCGCCGCGCACGCCCTTGCCGCCGCGCTTCTGCGCCCGGTAATGGTCGGTCTTGGTGCGCTTGGCGTAGCCGCCACGGGTGATCGTGACGACCATGTCCTCCTCGGCGATGAGGTCCTCAATGGACATGTCGCCGTCATAGGCGATGATCTCGGTCTTGCGCTCGTCGCCGAACTTGTTGACGATGTCGCCGAGCTCGTCGGCCACGATCTGCCGCTGCCGCGGCTCGGAGGCCAGGATCGCCTGGTATTCGGCGATCTGCGTCATCAGCGCCTCGTACTCGTCGATGATCTGCTGGCGCTCCAGCGCGGCGAGCTTGCGCAGCTGCATGTCGAGGATGGCCTGCGCCTGGATGTCGTCGATCTCCAGGAGCTCGATCAGCCCGCCGACCGCCTGCGCCGCCGAGGGCGACCTGCGGATCAGCGCGATGACCTCGTCCATGCGGTCCATGGCCTTGAGCAGACCGCTCAGGATGTGGGCGCGCTCCTGGGCCTTGCGCAGGAGGTAGCGGGTCCGGCGGACCACGACCTCGATCTGGTGGGCGACGTAGTACTTGACGAACTGGTCGAGGCGGAGCGTCCTCGGCACACCGTCGACCAGCGCCAGCATGTTCGCGCCGAACGTCGTCTGGAGCTGGGTGTGCTTGTAGAGGTTGTTCAGCACGACCTTGGCGACGGCGTCACGCTTGAGGACGATCACGAGGCGCTGGCCGGTGCGCGAGGAGGTCTCGTCGCGCACGTCGGCGATGCCGGTGATCTTGCCGTCCTTCACCAACTCGGCGATGGTCAGCGCAAGGTTGTCGGGGTTGACCTGGTACGGCAGGGCCGTGACGACCAGGTTCTGCCGGCCCTTGGCGTCCTCCTCGACCTCGACGATCGCCCGCATGGTGATCGAGCCGCGCCCGGTGCGGTAGGCGTCGTCGATGCCGCGGCGGCCAACGATCAGCGCGCCGGTGGGGAAGTCGGGGCCCTTGACCCGGGCGATCAACGCTTCGAGGAGCTCCTCGTCGGTCGCCTCGGGGTGCTCCAGGCACCACTTGACGGCCTCGGCGACCTCGCGCAGGTTGTGCGGCGGGATGTTGGTGGCCATGCCGACCGCGATGCCGGCGGCGCCGTTGACCAGCAGGTTGGGGAACCTCGCCGGCAGGACGATGGGCTCCTGGGAGCGCCCGTCGTAGTTGGGCTGGAAGTCGACGGTCTCCTTGTCGATGTCACGGAGCATCTCCATGGCGATCGGCGCGAGCCGGCACTCGGTGTACCGCATGGCGGCGGCCGGGTCGTTGCCGGGCGAGCCGAAGTTGCCCTGGCCGTCGACCAGCGTGTAACGCAGCGCCCAGGGCTGCGCCAGTCGTACGACGGTGTCGTAGATCGACGCGTCGCCGTGCGGGTGGTAGGAGCCCATCACGTCGCCGACGACGCGGGAGCACTTGAAATATCCGCGGTCGGGCCGGTAGCCGCCGTCGTACATGGCGTAGAGCACACGCCGGTGTACTGGCTTCAGACCGTCACGCACGTCGGGCAGCGCCCGCGACACGATGACCGACATCGCGTAGTCCATGTAGCTGCGCTGCATCTCGGACTGGATGTCGACGGGTTCGATGCGGTCAGCGGGAGGTCCCGGCGGGATGTTCACTTCGGTCACGAGTGGTATGTCCTTTTGGAAGATGAGTCTCTACGGCTGCCGCTACACGTCCAGGAATCGGACATCCCTTGCGTTTCTGATGATGAACGATCTCCGTGCCTCGACGTCCTCACCCATGAGCACGGTGAACATCTCGTCGGCCTGGGCCGCGTCGTCGAGCGTGACCTGAAGAAGAACCCGGGTCGCCGGGTTCATCGTGGTCTCCCAGAGCTGGGAGGCGTTCATCTCGCCCAGACCCTTGAAGCGCTGGACACCGTCGTGCTGGCGCGGGTCACGCCGGCCCTGGTCGATGCCACCCTGGATGATGGCGTCCCGCTCGCGGTCGGAGTAGGCGTAACTGGCGTCCTCGCCCTTCCTGTCCCACTTGATCTTGTAGAGCGGGGGCTGGGAAAGGTACACGTGGCCCGCCTCGATCAGGGGGCGCATGAAGCGGAAGAGCAGCGTCAGCAGCAGCGTGGTGATGTGCTGGCCGTCGACGTCGGCGTCCGCCATCAGGATGAGCTTGTGGTAGCGGAGCTTCTCGATGTCGAACTCGGCGTGCACACCCGTGCCGAGAGCGGTGATCAGCGCCTGGACCTCGTTGTTCTTGAGGACCCGGTCGATGCGGGCCTTCTCGACGTTGAGGATCTTGCCGCGGATCGGGAGGATGGCCTGGAACTTGGGATCGCGGCCACCCTTGGCCGAGCCGCCGGCCGAGTCGCCCTCGACGATGTAGAGCTCACACTTCTCGGGCTCGGTCCACTGGCAGTCGGCCAGCTTGCCGGGGAGCCCTGAGCCCGCCTCCAGCAGCGACTTGCGCCGGGTGAGGTCACGGGCCTGGCGCGCGGCGATGCGGGCGCGGGAGGCCTGAAGGGACTTGCTGAGGATCTCCTTGGCCTCGCCGGGGTTCCGCTCGAACCAGTCGCGGATGTAGTCGTTGCACGCCTTCTGCACGAACGACTTGGCCTCGGTGTTGCCGAGCTTGGTCTTGGTCTGGCCCTCGAACTGCGGGTCGGCCAGCTTCACCGAGATGATGGCGGTCAGGCCCTCACGGATGTCGTCACCGGTGAGGTTGTCGTCCTTGCCCTCCTTGAGGAACTTCTGCTCCCGGGCGTAGCGGTTGACGATGGTCGTCAGCGCCGCGCGGAAGCCCTCCTCGTGGGTGCCGCCCTCGGCGGTGTTGATCGTGTTGGCGAAGGTGTAGACCGACTCGCTGTAGGAGGCGTTCCACTGCATCGCGATCTCGACGGAGATGCCGTCGCCCTCGGACTCGAAGTCGATGACCGAGCTGTGGACGGCCTCCTTCTTGGAGTTGATGTGCTTGACGAAGTCGGAAATACCGCCCTCGTAGTGATAAGTCACGATGGTGGGGTCACCGTTGACGTGATCCGGCCGCTCGTCGCGGAGGATGATCGTGAGCCCCTTGTTCAGGAAGGCCATCTCCTGGAACCGGCGCGACAGCGTCTCGAAGTTCCAGGTCGTGGTCTCGAAGATCGTGCCGTCGGCCCAGAACGTGATCGAGGTGCCGGTCTCGTCGGTCGGCTCGCCCTTGACCAGCGGACCGGTCGGCTTGCTCTCGGAGTAGGACTGCCGCCAGTAATGGCCTTCGGTCCTGATCTCGACCTCAAGGCGCGAGGACAGGGCGTTGACGACCGAGACGCCGACGCCGTGCAGGCCGCCGGAGACGGCATAGGACTTGCTGTCGAACTTGCCGCCCGCGTGCAGGACGGTGAGGACGACCTCGACGGCCGGGCGCTCCTCACCGGGGACGATGCCGACAGGGATGCCGCGGCCGTTGTCCACTACCCGGACGCCGTTGTCGGCGAGGAGGGTGACCTCGATGTGATCGGCGTGCCCCGCGAGTGCCTCGTCGACGGAGTTGTCCACAACCTCTTGGACGAGGTGGTGGAGGCCACGCTCACCCGTCGAGCCGATGTACATGCCAGGGCGCTTACGAACCGCCTCAAGTCCTTCGAGAACGGTGATTGAGCTAGCGTCGTAGGACAAGTGCGAAATCCTCCTGCCGCGGACACGCGGCAGGGAAGACCAACAATCGGCTGCCCCTGCCGTGCCCGTCACCGTCGTGAGTGCCTCGATGCGACCACCCAGGGAGATCGGCGCGCGGCCGGGGGTGACTCGCATGCGGACGTGTCCGGAATCCGATTTCATTCTACCGGTCAGAAGCGCATCAGGTGGCATTGACGGCCGCTGTGATGGCCTGTCGGGCGTTGGATGTGCTCTAGAGCATCCCCCCACGGGGAAGGGGGTCACTACCGCCAACGTGATTCTGATCGGTTTCCCCGGGGGTCTCCACCTGAGTTTCGCTGATCGGACGACCCTGTGAAGCCCGGCTCAGCCGTAGGTGTCACCCGGGCCGCGGCTGCCCGTCACCCGGAGCCCGCCCGTCGGCCTTGGCCCGTTCTGGGGGCCGCGCACCTTCACCCGGCGGACCGTGCCGTCTCCGAGCTCCTCGTTCAGGCGTCTGACCAGGGTGGATGCCAGCAGGCGCACCTGCGTGGCCCAGGCGGTGGAGTCGGCGACGACCAGGACCTCCCCGTCGGCGAAGGTCTCCGGCTTGGTGTGGGCCGCCAGATCGGGCCCGACGATCTCGTGCCAGCGCCCGAACACCCCTCCGACGGCCAGCGGCTGCTCCCACCCCCGGTCGGCGAGAAGGTCGCGGATGGCACGGCCGAAAAGCTGTGGATCGCCGACGTCGCGCCGGACGGAGGACCGGCGGCGAGGCTCACGGCGGGGGAGTTGCCCGCGCCTGGCCGCGTCGGCCTTCGCCTGGGCGAGCTTCTCGCGGGCCATGGCGGCCCCGCGCGCCGCGACCCCGTCGGGGGACTGGATTCCTGATGGCTCACCTGACACGGGTGACGCTCCCTTCCGCGACGTCGAACCGGGCACCGGCGAGCTGCGCGGGGACGTCCTCGGGCACGGCCGCGGTGATCAGGACCTGCTCGGCGGGCGCCACGATCTCGGCCAGGCTGCGGCGCCTGCGGCTGTCGAGCTCGGCGAACACGTCGTCGAGGATCAGCACAGGATCGCCGCCCTCGGCCCTGAGCAGGTCGTACGCGGCGAGACGCAGCGCCAGCGCGAACGACCAGGACTCGCCGTGGCTGGCGTAGCCGCGCGCGGGCAGGTCGCCGAGACGCAGGAGCAGGTCGTCGCGGTGGGGCCCGACGAGCGTCACACCGCGCTCCAGCTCGGCCTGCCGTACCTCGATCAGGCTCGCGCGCAGCGCCTCCTCCAGCCCCGTGCGGTCGACCACGGCGGGCCCCGGGACCGCGGACGGCGTCGGGGCCACGACCCCCCGCGAAGCCCCCGGCTCTGTGGACAACGAGTCGCGGTACTCCATGTCGGCGGGGGCCGACGAGGGGGCCAGCAGGGCGTACGCCTTGGCCACGAGCGGGCGGAGCGCCTCGACGAGCTCCAGCCGCGCGGCGAGCAGCTCGGCGCCGTGGCGAGCCAGGTGGGCGTCCCAGACCTCCAGCGTGCTGAGCGCGTCACCGGCGCCGGCCGCGGAGAACCCCGCCTCGGCCTCCTGTCGGCGGGGGCTCTGCCGCCGCCCCGGCCGCGCCTGCATGGCGGTGCGCAGCAGGGCGCCGCGCTGCTTGAGCACCCGGTCGTAGTCGGCCCGCACCCCGGCGAAGCGAGGAGCGCGGGCGACGAGCAGATCGTCGAGGAACCCGCGCCGGTCGGACGGGTCGCCCTTCACGAGCGCGAGATCCTCGGGGGCGAACAGCACGGTGCGGAGCAGTCCGAGGACGTCGCGCGGCCGGGGGACCGGCGAACGGTTGAGCCTGGCGCGGTTGGCCCGGCCCGGGTTGATCTCGATCTCGACCAGCGCGCGGCGGTCGTCGCGGACCACCACGGAACGGATGATGGCCCGCGCGGCGCCCTGCCGCACGAGCGGGGCGTCGGTGGCGACGCGGAAGCTGCCCAGGGTCGCCACATAGCCGAGGGCCTCGACGAGGTTGGTCTTGCCCTGCCCGTTGGGACCGACGAGCGCCGTCACCCCCGGCTCCAGGGCCAGCTCCACGGCGGAGTAGGACCGGAAGTCGGTCAGCGACAGATGGGCGACATGCACCCCACGAAGGTTAGTGGGCCACTACGACAACATCTGCACAACCGGCATCCGACGCCAAATCCGTGCCATGGGCAGCACCGGGCACGGGCTCAGAGGACGTCTGAGGGCGATCGTGGCGCCGAGGAGACATCCGGGGTGCCAGAGAGGGCGCCGGGACCGGTACGGGGACGTGCGGGCCCGCCGCCGGCCCTCGTACGGCGATCAGTGCCGGGACGGCCCGGCGGCCTCAGCGCTGCGCTTCCAGGGGAGGAGTGACGTCCGCGCCGGGAGCGTCGGCGCCCTTGGCGTGCTGGCCCTCGGCGGAGGAGACGGCGTGGCCGCCGAACTGGTTGCGCAGGGCCGCGACCATCTTCATCGCGGGAGAGTCCTCCTGGCGCGAGGAGAAGCGGGCGTACAGCGCGGCCGTGATGGCCGGCAGGGGCACCGCGTGGTCGACCGCGGCCTGGACGGTCCAGCGGCCCTCGCCGGAGTCCTCGGCGTAGCCCTTGAGCTCCGACAGGTCGGCGTCGTCGTCGAGCGCCCGTACGAGCAGGTCGAGCAGCCACGAGCGGATCACCGTGCCGGTGCGCCAGCTCCTGAACGCGCCCGGCACGTCGGTGACGATGTCGGTGGCCTCCAGCAGCTCCCAGCCCTCGGCGAACGACTGCATGATGCCGTACTCGATGCCGTTGTGGACCATCTTGGCGAAGTGGCCGGCGCCCACGGTGCCCGCGTGGACGAAGCCGTCCTCGCCCTCGGGCTTGAGCGCCTCGAAGATCGGCATGAGCTTCTGGACGTGCTCGGCGTCGCCGCCGACCATCAGGGCGTAGCCGTTCTGGAGACCCCAGACTCCGCCGCTGACGCCGACGTCGACGAACCCGATGCCCTTGGGCTCAAGCTCCTCGGCGTGCTTCTTGTCGTCGAGATAGTGGGAATTGCCCCCGTCGATGACGACGTCGCCCTCGGAGAGCAGCTTGCCGAGCTCCTCGATCGTCTTCCTGGTCGGCTCGCCGGCCGGGACCATGACCCAGACCACGCGGGGGGCCTGGAGCCGCTCGACCAGCTCCTGCAGGCTGCCGGCGTCGCTGGCCTTGGGATCGCGGTCGTAACCGATCACCTCATGGCCGGCGCGGCGGAGCCGCTCGGCCATGTTGCCGCCCATCTTGCCCAGCCCGACCATGCCGATCTGCATCCCAGCCACCCCTCGTGAAGGTCTCCATCATCCACGACGCAACGCACGCGCCATACCCCGCCCCGCCGGGTCCAATCAGGCGGACGACGGGGATCCTAACTCGACAGGCGGATGGGCATGATGAGGTAGCGGTAGTCGGGCGTGAGGCCGTCGTCCACAGGCTTGCCACCGGTGAGGATGGCCGGCTTGGTGGACGTGGTGAACTGCAGCCGGGCCACGTCGGAGTCGATGGCGCCGAGGCCTTCGAGCAGGAACTGGTGGTTGAAAGCGATGTTGATGTCGTCGCCTTCGAAGTCGACCGGGAGCACCTCGACGGCCTGCGCCTCGTCGCCGCTGCCGGCCTCCAGCACGACCTCGCCCCCGTGGAAGGCCAGGCGCACCGGGGTGTTGCGCTCGGCCACCAGCGCGACGCGCTTGACCGCCTCGACGAAGGCCGAGGTCGCGAGGTCGGCGTGGGCGGAGAACTCCGTGGGCAGCAGCGAGCGGTACTTGGGGAACTCGGGGTCGAGAAGGCGGGTGGTGGTGCGGCGGCCCGCGCTGGAGAACCCGATCATGCCTTCGCCGGTGCCGCCCGTGGAGCTGAGGGCGATCTCGACCTCGGCGCCCGTGGTCAGCGACTTGGCCGTGTCGGCGAGGGTCCTGCCGGGGATCATCGCGATGGACGAGAAGTCGGGCTGGTCGGGCTGCCACTTCAGCTCGCGCACGGCGAGCCGGTAGCGGTCGGTCGCGGCGAGGGTCACGGTCTCGCCCTCGATCTCCATGCGGACGCCGGTGAGCATGGGCAGCGTGTCGTCCTTGCCCGCGGCGACGGCGACCTGGGCGACGGCGGAGGAGAAGATGTCGCTGCCGACCCGGCCCGCGGCCGGGGGCATCGCCGGCAGCGAGGGGTAGTCCTCGGCGGGCATCGTCAACAGGGTGAACCTGGCGCTGCCACACGTGACGACGGCCTTGGCACCCTCGACCAGGAAGTCCACAGGCTGTGCGGGAAGGGCACGGGTGATCTCGGCGAGCAGGCGGCCGGACACGAGCACCAGGCCCGGGTCACCGGTCTGCAGCTCCAGGGTCACCTCGGCGGAGACCTCGTAGTCGAAACCTGAGAGCTTGAGCTGCTGCTGGTCGGTGACCTCCAGCCGCATGCCGGCGAGCACCGGCACGGACGGCCGCGCGGGCAGGCTGCGTGCGGTCCACGCGACCGCCTCTGCGAGCACGTCTCGGTCGACACGGAACATCACGTGGATCCGCCTCCTGTTGGTTCGTCTGTGTCTTGATCGCGGTCTTCATCCCGGCTCGACTGCTCCGCGCCGTTGATTCAAGTGTTCACCCTCCCGCACGGGAGGACCGCCAGAACCCTTCTATGGGTCTTGAGTTCTTAATAGAGAGAGATACAGGTCATCTCATTAGGGGGGGTGGATACTGTGGAAGTCTAATATCTTCGCAGCTCAGCGGCGGTTTTTTGTCCACCGGCCCTGTGGGTGGGCGGTGCATTTCCGCGCGCGGCCTGGGGACAACCGAGCGTTGCGCACAGGCCGTCCCCAGTTTGGGGGGTCTTCATCCACCGGTCATCCACGAGGTTTCCACCGGTTATCCACGGGGTAAGAGCAGTGCTCCGGGTCGCCGTCCGACCCTACCCACAGGGCGTCCCCAGGTCGTCCACCGGTAGTCCCCAGGTCTTCCCCAAGTTGTCCCCAGAGTTGTCCCCAGGCCGCGGACCGGCGCGAACCGGCCGTACGCTTGCTTGGTTGCGCTTCTTGGGCGGTATTCGTGGTATTCACCGGCACTGTGCCCTGATCCACAGAGATATCCACAGGCTGTGGATCATCAGGCGTTGCGTGAGTTCTGCTTGATGCGGTTCGTCAGCTCTGTGACCTGGTTGTACATCGACCTGCGCTCGGCCATCAGCGAGCGGATCTTGCGTTCGGCGTGCATGACCGTCGTGTGGTCACGTCCGCCGAACTGCTGGCCGATCTTGGGGAGTGACAGGTCGGTGAGCTCGCGGGCGAGGTACATGGCGATCTGACGGGCCGTCACCAGCACGCGCGAGCGGGAGCTCCCGCAGAGGTCGTCGATCGAGAGCCCGAAGTAGGCCGCGGTCTGCGCCATGATCGTGGCGATCGTGATCTCGGTGCTGGAGTCCTCGGTGATGAGGTCCTTCAGCACGACCTCGGCGAGTTGCAGATCGACCGACTGACGGTTGAGGCTCGCGAAGGCCGTGACGCGGATGAGCGCGCCCTCCAGCTCGCGGATGTTCGTGGAGATCTTGCTCGCGATGTATTCGAGCACGTCACCGGGGGCCGCGAGGCCTTCCTGGATCGCCTTCTTGCGGAGGATCGCGATGCGCGTCTCCAGCTCGGGCGGCTGGACGTCGGTGATCAGACCCCACTCGAAGCGGTTGCGGAGCCGGTCTTCCAGGGTCACCAGCTGCTTGGGAGCCCGGTCGCTGGAGATGACGATCTGCTTGTTGGCGTTGTGCAGCGTGTTGAAGGTGTGGAAGAACTCCTCCTGCGTCTGCTCCTTGCCCTCCAGGAACTGGATGTCGTCCACAAGCAGGATGTCGACCGCGCGGTATCTGGCCCTGAACCCGTCGGCCTTGTGGTCGCGGATCGAGTTGATGAAGTCGTTGGTGAACTCCTCGGAGCTGACGTACCGCACCCGGGCCCCGTCGTAGAGCCGCTGCGCGTAGTGGCCGATCGCGTGGAGCAGGTGGGTCTTGCCCAGCCCCGAGTCTCCGTAGATGAACAGCGGGTTGTACGCCTTGGCCGGCGCCTCGGCGACCGCGACGGCGGCCGCGTGCGCGAAGCGGTTCGACGCGCCGATGACGAAGGTCTCGAAGGTGTACTTGGGGTTCAGCCTGGCGGGCTCGCTGGGCTTGCCGCCACGGCTGTCCCACCGGTTCTGCACAGGGCGGTCGTAGGTCTCGGGCTCCTGCCGGGGGCGCGGCGCCTGGCTCTCCGGCCTGCCGGAATACGGGGGTTGCGCCCCATATCCCCCGGTCTGCTGAGGGTACTGCTGCGACGCGTCGCCCCGGGGGTAGGCCTGAGGGGACTCGCCACGGGGGTACGGCGGCTGGGCCTCGCCGCGCGGGAACGGCGGGGGCGTCTCACCGCGAGGGTACGGCTGCTGGGCGTCGCCACGGGGAAAGGGCTGCGCGGCGTCGCCGCGCTGAAAGGACTGCGACCCGTCGCCGCGGGGGTACGGCTGGGACGGCGGGGCTTCCTGCTGGGGGGCCGGGGGCTGCTCCTGGCCGGCCTGGCCCTGAGTCTGGTAGCCGTCCTGGGGATACGGCTGGGAGGGCACCCCGGGGTTGCCCTGATAGGGCTCCTCGGAGTTGCCCCCATAGGAATAGGAGAAGGGCTGCCCCTGTGGCCGGCCCTGTGGATAGTCGGTGGACGCGCCCTGGTCGGGAAAGGGCTGCTGGCCCATGAGGCCCTGCCTGCCAGGCTGTCCGTACCCGGGCTGCGGTTGTCCACCATGGGGATAACCGGTCGGGGATGCCTGTGGATATCCGTCGGCCCTCGGCTCAGGGTCCTCACCCGCGCCGGTCATCGGGTCGACCATGACGGCCACGCGCATCGGCCGGCCGAACTCCTGCGAGAGCGCCTGCGCGATCAGGGGACGGAGCTTGGTCTCAAGGACGTCCTTGGCGAAGTCGTTCGGCGCCGCGAGGATGATCGTGTCGTTGGCCAGCCCGAAAGGCCGGGTCATGTTGAGCCAGGCGCGCTGCTGAGGCGGGACGCTTCCTTCGGCGAAGCTCTCCAGCGCCCGGGCCCACAACGGACCGAGGTCGACGCCATCCATTGGTCGGCCCCTCCTCCCTTACGCGGCCCCCGCACGCTCGCCGCGATTCGTTATCCACATGAACGCCTGCCGGAGCAAGCTCCGTCGGCGCCGGGCCTCGCGGCTGTCCCCACAGCGTTGTCCGCAGGCTCCTTTCGGCGGTCCACACCGGGTCCACACGCTGTCCACATACGGTCCACACAGTGTCCACAACACTCAGACGTGCGTACAAGCACATCGATGACATGGAGGGGAAAGGTCTGGAGGGCCGACAGTAGCGTTGTGCACATCCCTGTTCAAGACGTTGTCCACAGCCTAGTGGCAGGTTGGGGGCGGCATGGTGCACATACTGTGGACGACGCGGCGGCGGTGGATACAGGGGCTGTGGAATAGTGGATAACCTTGGGCGAGACATGCTGCTCGGCCGTTCTGGTTTGACCTTTGGCCTGTTCGCCCCGTAACGTACGACGGTCGGCTTGTCGCGCGACGGCACTTTGGCGTGCCCACGCATTCGATAGGCCTTGCCCTGTGTGTCAATCGCTCGCACCGTGTGCGGGTGAACTCAAGCCTGGAGCCCACTCGTGAGCAAGCGTACTTTCCAGCCGAACAACCGTCGCCGCGCGAAGACCCACGGCTTCCGGCTGCGCATGCGCACGCGGGCCGGCCGTGCCATCCTCGCCGCCCGCCGTCGCAAGGGCCGCGCGGAGCTCTCCGCCTGACAGCGCGGAGAGCCCGGTGCGTGGTTTCCTCGCCCGTCGGAACTGACCGGCGGGCGATAGCCGTACCCGGGCCCGTGTCCGTCCGAAAGCAGGTCCATTCGTGCTGCCGTCCGCTTCCCGTATGCGCCGTGGCGAGGAGTTCGCGAGCGCCATCCGGGGAGGAAAGCGCGCTGGACGCCCCACCTTGGTCGCCCACCTGAGCACCCGGGGAAACCCGCAGGATCCGCCCTTGGTGGGTTTCGTGGTCAGCAAGGCCGTCGGCGGCGCGGTCGTCAGGAACCGCGTCAAGCGCCGGCTGAGGCACCTGATGCGCCACCGCCTGCACTCCCTACCGCGAGGTAGCCTGCTTGTTGTACGCGCCAATCCACAGGCGGCGTCCGCGCGAAGCGAGCACCTCGCCGCCGAGCTCGACGTCGCGCTGGATCGTTTGATCGGGCGACGGGTGCCTGGGCGACGATCCGATCGTCCGGCCGCGACGGATGGACAGGCATGAGCAGCGGTGACCCGGAGGCGAGAGAGCGGGACGCGGGCGGAGCGAGCCTCCCTCTGCCGAGTGCGACCGTGAGCACGCAGTCTCCGGAGATCTCTCCGGCGGCCCGGGTCCTCATGCTCCCGATCCGGTTCTATCGAGCCTTCATAAGCCCCCTCCTTGGGCCGCGATGCCGCTTCGAACCATCCTGCAGCGCCTACGGCCTCGAAGCGATCGCCGTCCACGGCGCGTTGCGGGGGCTGTGGCTGACCTCCAGGCGAATCGGGCGTTGCCACCCCTTCCACCCGGGAGGTTACGACCCGGTGCCTCCGCGCCCGGTCCGGTCCCACGACGAAACGCAAGGGAGCTAGCTCGGTGGAGCTGTCATTCCTGGAGCCGCTGTATACAGCGGTCGCTACGGTGATCGCCTGGATTCACGCGGCTTACAGCGTCATCATTCCCCCAGACAACGGGCTCAACTGGGCCCTCACCATCATCACGCTGACCGTGCTGATGCGTCTGCTGATCTTCCCGCTCTTCCTCAAGCAGATGCGCTCGTCGAAGAAGATGCAGGAGCTCGCCCCCAAGGTGCAGGAGCTTCGCAAGCGGTACAAGAACGACAAGCAGCGCATGAACCAGGAGGTCATGAAGGTCTACCAGGAGGGGGGAGCCAACCCCCTCGGTGGCTGCCTCCCCGTGGTGGCGCAGTTCCCGATCTTCATCTCCGTGTTCACCGTGCTGAGGGCGATCGCCGAGGACAAGGCCGCCCACGGCATGACCCAGCAGCTCGTGGACAGCGCTCGTGCCGGGCACATCTTCGGGGCGCCGATCCCGGCGACGTTCTTCACCAGCTCCGCCGAGATCCACGCCTTCGGCGCCGACCCCATCCTCACGAAGATCGTCCTTGGCATCTTCGTGGCGATCAGCTCGACCACGACCTTCCTCACGGTGCGCCAGAGCGTCACCCGGTCGATGGCGCAGATGCCGGACAACCCCATGGCGCAGCAGCAGAAGATCCTGATGTACATCTCGCCGCTGTTCGCGATCTTCAGCTTGAACTTCGCGCTCGGGCTTATCCTTTACTGGGTCACCACCAACCTGTGGACCCTCGGTCAGCAACACTGGTTCTACAGCCGGCATCCGATGCCGGTCGTCGACGCCAAGGGCAACGTGGTGGAGCCTGAGCCCAAGCCAGGGCTGCTGAGCAAGATCCTGCCGAGCAAGGCCGCCAAGGAGCCCGAAGACGCTCCGCAGCCGGAGCCCGAGCAGAAGGTCATCCGCCAGCAGCCCACCCGGCAGCCGCGCAGCAAGCGCACAGGTACTAAGAAGCCGTAGCCGGTTGTCTTGAAGGAGAGTCCGGACGTGACCGAAGTCAACGAGGAGCAGGCCCCCCAGGCCGCCGCGCCCGACATCGCCGCCCTCGAACAGGAAGGTGAGATCGCGGCCGACTACCTCGAAGGGCTGCTGGACATCGCCGACCTCGACGGCGACATCGACATGGACGTCGAAGGCGACCGCGCCCTCGTGTCCGTCGTCGACATCAAGGGAAGCGACCTCGTCGGTGCCAACGGTGAGGTGCTGGAGGCGCTGCAGGAGCTCACGCGTCTCGCCGTGCACCGCCGTACGGGCGAGCGGTCGCGCCTGATGCTGGATGTCGCGGGCTACCGCCAGGGGCGCCGCGTGGAGCTGAGCAAGCTCGGCGCCAAGGCCGCCGAGGACGTCAAGCGCTCAGGAGAGGCGAAGTCCCTCCAGCCGATGACGCCCTTCGAGCGCAAGATCGTGCACGACGCCGTCGCGGCGGCGGGGCTGAGGAGCGAGTCCGAGGGCGAGGAGCCCGAGCGTTTCGTCGTCGTCCTGCCCGCGTAGCGCCGCCGCCCGTCCGCCGCAGGGGGTTTCCGGCAGGGTGGGGTGAGACCCTTCCCGCTCGGGGCCGGAGCGATCGCCAGACGTGCGCATTCAGGCCGCCGATCCATCGGATCGGCGGCCCTTCGGCTTTCCAGGCTCTCCTGGTCGAGGCGAGGCCGGGCTTCCGATGCGTCTCCTCCGTTCTAACGGTCCCGTCGTGTCGGTCGGCGGTGGCCTTCTCCCGGTTTCCGGAATCTCGTACTCTTCTTGAGCCGCCCATTGCCTTCGCCATTCCCTGCGTGCCGCAGGGCGTTCCTGCGTGCTCGTCCAGGTGCGGGGGCTCGCGGCCCGCGGTCCAGAGACCCGGTAGCGACAGGACATACGGCTCCAGGTCGTACGACCGACGCGTCGCAGGCGGGGAGGAGTGCCAGGACGGCTACCCTTACGCGGAGATGTTGTGACCGTTCTAGTTGAGTGAGTGATGGCGGAAAGCGACGAACTGCCCGACGCGCCCGCTGTGGCGCGCGAGGTTTTCACCGGTGAGGCCTGGCCCCGGGCCCAGGCGTTCGCGGAAATGCTGGCCGGCCCCGGCGTGGTGCGGGGGCTTCTCGGGCCGAGGGAGATCCCTCGAATCTGGGACCGGCACCTGCTGAACTGCGCGGTGGTGGCGGAAGCGGTGCCCGAGGGTGCCCACCTCGTCGACATCGGCTCCGGCGCGGGGCTTCCGGGCATCGTCCTGGCGATCGTACGGCCCGACGTGCGGGTGACCCTCCTGGAGCCCCTTCTCCGCAGGACGACGTTCCTCAGGGAGTGCGTGGACGAGCTGAAGTTGACCAACGTGGAGGTGGTGCGCGGGCGCGCCGAGGAACTGGCGGGGAAGCAGGTCTTCGACGTCGCTTCGGCTCGCGCCGTGGCGCCGCTCGACCGTCTTCTGTCGTGGTCGATGCCACTTCTCAGGGAGGGCGGCCAGCTTCTGGCGATGAAGGGAGAGCGTGCGGCCGAGGAACTGGACGCCGCCGCGCGGCAATTGCGGTCCTATGGTGCTGCGACCGCCGAGCTTGTCACGGTCGGGCGCGGTAAGGTCGATCCGCCCGCGACTCTCGTCCGGGTGGTCGCCGGACACTCGCCAGCTCGAATTGCGCAGGGTACGCGGCGCCGACGGAAGAGGTGACGGTTATGCCGGATGCGGCAGGCGGCCTTGGCTGGCCGGTCGGTCATGTCTCCTCTTCTGGCGGCAGGCCTTCGGGTCTCGGCTGGCCTTCCTCCCCTGCTGCTGCCACGCCGGTTGAAAGGACGACGACCGTGTCACAGCCCCCCCTTAACCCCGGCGATTCGCCGCTGGTCCGAGAGGCGCTCAGCTCAGTGGTTTCACGTGAAACAGCTCCATCCGCTCCCGTGGCCGCCGCTTCCATCGGCTATTCCTCACCCATGCAGGAGGGCGACTGGCCCCGCCCTCCCAAACAGCGCGTCATCACCATCGCCAACCAGAAGGGCGGCGTCGGCAAGACCACGACGGCCGTGAACCTGGCGGCCGGGCTGTCGATGCACGGCCAGCGAGTGCTCGTCGTCGACCTGGACCCGCAGGGCAACGCGTCGACCGCCCTGTCGGTGGAGCACCGGGGCGACATCCCCTCGGTCTACCACGTGCTGGTCGATGACCTCGCCCTCGGGGAGATCGTCAGCCCGGTCCCCGACATGCCGAACCTCTACTGCGCGCCGGCGACCATCGGCCTGGCCGGCGCCGAGATCGAGCTGGTGTCGCTGGTCGCCAGGGAGGCCCGGCTCAAGCGGGCCCTGGAGGCGTTCGACACGATCGAGCTCGACTACATCATCATCGACTGCCCGCCCTCGCTCGGACTGCTGACCGTGAACGCCATGGTCGCGGCGGAGGAGGTGCTCATCCCGATCCAGTGCGAGTACTACGCGCTGGAGGGGGTCAGCCAGCTCCTTCAGAACGTGGAGCTCGTCCGCGTCCACCTGAACCAGGCGCTCCGGGTCTCCACGATCCTGCTCACGATGTACGACGGCCGTACGCGACTGGCCTCGCAGGTGGCCGAGGAGGTCCGTACGCACTTCGGTGACACGGTGCTCAAAACGGTGATCCCGCGCAGCGTCCGCGTGTCCGAGGCGCCCAGCTACGGTCAGTCCGTGCTGACCTACGACGCGGGCTCCAGCGGTGCCATGGCCTACATGGATGCGGCGAGGGAGATCGCCTTCCGCGCCGCGGCGATGGCGGGAAGCTGACCCCGCCCGGCAGCGGTACTCTCCTGGGAGTGTCCCGCGCCGGGTTCGATCGAACGTCAGGATCAATTAGGACGCGGCGGGCAGAGACGGCGCCGATGGTGGCCGTCTCCCTGCGAGCGGGTTGTCGGCGAGGAGGATTCGTGGCCCAGCAGAGGCGTGGTGGACTGGGGAAGGGACTCGGAGCCCTGATCCCCACCGGGCCGGTCGTCGAGGTTCCGGGTGCGACGGGAGCGGCTCCGGAGACCTCGCCTGCATCGGATGACGGGCTGAGGCCGGTCGCGGGTGCCTACTTCATGGAGATCCCTCTCGAAGCGATCACCCGCAACCCCCGGCAGCCTCGGGAGATCTTCGACGAGGACGCCCTGCGTGAGCTGGCTGACTCGATCCGGGAGGTGGGGCTGCTCCAGCCCATCGTGGTGCGCTCGGTGGGCGGGGGACGCTACGAGCTCATCATGGGGGAGCGGCGCTGGCGCGCCTCCCAGCTCCTCGACCTCAAGGAGATTCCGGCGATCGTCCGGAGCACCCAGGACGACGCGCTGCTGCGCGACGCGCTCATCGAGAACCTCCAGCGGGAACAGCTGAACGCGCTGGAGGAGGCCGCGGCCTACCGGCAGCTCCTGGACGACTTCGGCGCGACCCACGAGCAGCTCGCCCAGCGCGTCGGGCGTTCCCGCTCGCACATCAGCAACACGCTGCGCCTCCTCAATCTCCCCGCCAACGTCCAGCTCAAGGTCGCGGCCGGCACGATCAGCGCGGGCCACGCCAGGGCGCTGCTCGGTCTCAGCGACCCTGCCGCACAGGAGCGGCTCGCCGCCCGTATCTACGCCGAGGGCCTCTCCGTGCGCACCGTGGAGGAGATCGTGTCGATGGGGGAGGCGACCGCGGCCCCCGCTCCCAAGACGCGTCGTGCCAAGGACGCGCCCGAGCCCGCACTCGTGCACCTCGCCACCCGGCTTTCCGATCACTTCGAGACCCGGGTGAAGGTCGACCTCGGCCGGCACAAGGGCCGCATCGTCGTCGAGTTCGCCACCATGGACGACCTTGAGCGCATCATCGGCGCTATGGCCCCCGGCGCGGCCAACTCCATCCGCGCCCTGGACGACTGAGTCCGCGGAGATCTGAAGGCAGGAGTCCTGCGGGTTCACCGGCCAGGCCGGGTTCAACCCGCGGGATCCAGCGGGAGGAAACGGCCTGACCCTTCTCTGCGCCGAAGCATCCGGACGGGGCGCTAGAGGCGACCAGAGAGCACATCCTGAGTGTGGTGGCTTCTCGCTGTTTCACGTGAAACGGCGAGAAGCCACCAACCAGAGGCAATGGACTCCGTCCCAGGCCGGGAGCCCCGGGTATGGACTCTTTACTTCTTCAGGGCCTGACGGATGTCGGCGACGAAGGTGTCCACGTCCTCGGGGGAGGTGTCGAAGGCGGTCATCCACCGCACGACGCCGCTGGGCGCGTCCCACACGTGGAAGAGGTAGCGGGACTGCAACTCGGCGATCGCCCCGGCGGGAAGCGCGGCGAAGACGGCATTCGACTCGACCGGCCATCGGAGGCTCAGCCCGGGGAGATCGGCTACACCGTCCGCCAGCCTGCGCGCCATCGCGTTCGCTTGGGCGGCGTTGCGCCGCCACAGCTCTCCGGTCAGCAGGGCCGACAGCTGCACGGAGATGAAGCGCATCTTCGAGGCGAGCTGGAGCGTCTGCCGCCGGAGATAGGGGCCGGCCTCGGCGAGTTCGGGGCGGAGTACGACGACCACCTCCCCGACCAGGGCGCCGTTCTTGGTGGCGCCGAAACTGAGCACGTCGACTCCGGCATCGGTCGTCAGTTCCCGCAGAGAGCACCCGAGGAAGGCGGCGGCGTTGGCCAGGCGGGCACCGTCCATGTGGAGGAGCATGTCGTTGGCGTGGGCCGTGTCCGCCAGTGCGGCGATCTCGTCCGGTGTGTAGCAGGTGCCGAGCTCTGTGACCTCCGAGATGGAGACCACCCTAGGCTGGACCTCGCTGATGTTGCCCCGGCCGCCGAGCCGCGCGGTCACGTCCCCCGGCGTCAGCTTGCCGTCGGGGGTAGGAACTGTCACGAGCTTGACCCCGAGGACCCGCTCGCTGGCCCCCGTCTCGTGGGTGGCGATGTGCGCCGTGTCGGGACAGATGATGGCCTCGTAGCGGCGTCCCAGCATCATGCTCAACGACACCATGTTGGCGCCCGTGCCGTTGAGGGCCGCGAGGCCGGTGGCGCCGTCGCCGAACTCGGCGCGGATCTGGTCGGCGAGGATGCTCGTCCACCGGTCGTCGCCGTAGGCGGGGGCGTCCCCTGTATTGGCGGCGTTGACGGCGTCGAGTACGGCCGGGTGCGCTCCGGCGTGGTTGTCGCTGGCGAAGCTCTTGGCGTAAAGCGGTTCGATCACGGGGCCAGGCTACGCCGCGCCCGTACAGGCACGCGCGGGACATGGCACCCAAGGGCCGACGGTCCTCGGTCCGTGGCGCGCCAGAGACTCAGGCGCGCCGGACGGCCGCTTCGAGGAGGCCGCGGCAGATGGCGCCGAGGTCCTTGCCCGCGGCCTCCACGGCCATCGGCAGCAGGGACGTCTCGGTCATCCCCGGAGCCACGTTGACCTCCAGGAAGTGCGGCCGGCCGAGCGCGTCGACGATCAGGTCGGTGCGGGAGAGATCCCGCAGGCCGAGCGCGGTGTGCGCGGTGACGGCCAGCTCCGAGCACGCCTCCGCCACCTCGGGCCGGAGCCGCGCCGGAGCGAAGAACTCGGTGTGCCCGGCGGTGTAGCGGGCGGAGTAGTCGTAGACGCCCTCGTCGGCGACGATCTCGACGGGCGGCAGCGCCACAGGCCCGTCCCCGAGGTCGATCACCGAGACCGCGACCTCCACGCCCTCGATGTACTGCTCGACCAGCGCGGTGTCCCCGTAGGCGAAGCAGCCGACCATGGCGGCGGGAAGCTCCTCGGCCTTGCGGACGATGGAACCCCCGAGGGCCGACCCGCCGCGTGACGGCTTGACGAAGAGCGGGAGCCCGAGCCTGTCGATGATGCGCGCCAGCACGGCCGACGCTCCGAGGTCGTGGAAGGTCTCCTTGGGCAGTACGACCGCCTCGGGCGTGCGAACCCCGACAGAACGGACCATCGTCTTTGCGACCGGTTTGTCGTAGGCGATGCGGCAGGCCGCGGGCGCCGCCCCCACATACGGAAGGGAGAGCAGCTCCAGCACCGAGCGGATGGCGCCGTCCTCTCCGCTGCCACCGTGCAGGGTCACGAAGACCACGTCGGGCGGGTCGGCGAGGACGGAGGGCACCAGGCTCGCGTCGGTGTCGCGCGCCTCCACGTCGATCCCGGCGGCACGCAGCACCTCGGTCACGCGGCGACCTGAGCGGAGGGAGACCTCACGCTCGTAGGACAGTCCGCCTGCCAGCACCAGCACGTGGCCGAGATCGCTCATCAAGAACCCTTCTTGCTTCGTGGGACCGGAAAGCGCCCCGCCGGTCGGGCGGGGCGCCTGCCGTACGTCGTCTTCAGGCTAGGTCGGGACCGGGTGTGTCCACGCCGCCGTGGGCGCGCATCGAGCCGGTGCCGAACGTGTCGCGCAGCATCAGCTCCTGCTGGACCACGCCCGCGAGGCGGCGGACGCCCTCGCGGATGCGGTCGGGCTCCGGGTAGCAGTAGGACAGGCGCATGTTCCGCGCGCCCGACCCGTCGGCGTAGAACCCGGTGCCGGGCACGAAGGCGACCCTCTCGGCCACGGCTCGTGGCAGGATCGCCTTGGAGTCGAGCTCCTCGGGCAGTGTCATCCACACGAAGAAGCCGCCGGCGGGCCGTGTCCAGGAGCAGCCGGGCGGCATGAGCGCCTCCAGCGAGCCGAGCATGGCGTCACGACGCTCGCGGTAGAGCTCGCGGAACGACTTGATCTGCTCTCTCCACGGCTGAGTCGCGAGGTACTGCCCGACGGCGAGCTGCGAGAAGCTCGAATGCGACAGCACGGCGGACTCCATCGCCAGCACCAGCTTGTCCCTGACGGCGTGCGGTGCGAGGGCCCAGCCGACGCGGAATCCCGGCGCCAGCGTCTTGGAGAACGACCCGAGATAGACCACCCCATCGGGGTCGTCCGCCCGTAATGCCCGCATCGGGTCGCCGTCGAAGCCCAGCAGGCCGTACGGATTGTCCTCCACGACGAGCACGTCGGCTCGCTGGCAGATGTCCAGCACCTGGTGGCGGCGGTCCGCGCTGAGGGTGACCCCGGCCGGGTTCTGGAAGCTCGGAACGGTGTAGAGGAACTTGACGCGGCGGCCGGAACGCGTCACCGACTCGATGGTCTCCGCGAGCGCCTCGGGGACGAGCCCCTGGTCGTCCATGGCGATGTGCACCACGGACGCCTGGTAGGCGGCGAAAGTGCCGAGTGCCCCGACGTAGGAGGGGCCCTCGGCGAGGACGACGTCGCCCGGGTCGATGAAGATCCTGGTGACCAGGTCGAGGGCCTGCTGGGAGCCGACGGTCACCACGACGTCGTCCGCGCCGGCGTCGATGCCCTCCAGGCGCATGACCTCGCAGATCTGCTCGCGCAGGTGCGGGTCACCCTGGCCGGAGCCGTACTGGAGGGCGACCGTGCCGCGCCGGGCGACGATGTCGGCGACGAGCTCGCCGACGGTGTCGAGGGGAAGGGCCGTGACGTACGGCATGCCGCCGGCGAGCGAGACCACCTCGGGCCTCGAAGCGACGGCGAAAAGAGCTCGGATCTCGGAGGCCACCATGCCGGTTGCCCGTGCGGCGTACCGATCGATGTAGGCGTCGATGCGCGACCCTTGGGCCGCGTTCCTCCGACCGTGATCCTGCTCTTCCGTCACGGTCCACCTCCTAGGCATAGCCGAGCTAGGTCATTGCGGAAAGACCAGAGTACGGCAGAGCGCGCCGGAACCTTCCCCGATTTATCACTTGAAGGGTCTTTTCTGGGCATACCAGCCCATTCCTCGCCACGCCCGGGGATCGGGCTTTCACGGCTTCTGGCCTGCTAGAAGGCATCACGGCACGACAGGCCAGGAGGTTCGATGACCAGGACCGCCGTACTCCGCTTTCACTCGGCTACCATGCCAGTTTGGAGACGCCGTAATTCGTGCGCTTTTCCGCCATGACTCGCGTTCGTCTCGCAAGGATTGGGGGCCCCGGGGTGTCGCGTCGGCTGGTGAATGTCACGCTGGACAACCTTGACGATCTACCACGCCGCTGCAGGCGGTGTGTCTTCTGGGAGCTCGATCCCGTCAGCGGGGAGCGCGCCCAGATGGTGGGTGATCCAGGGCTCGAAAAGGAGGCCTGGATCTCGGCGACCCTGCTCGAATGGGGGAGTTGCGGCAAGATCTGCTACGTAGACGGGGTACCGGCCGGCTTCGTCCTGTACGCGCCGCCGCTCTACGTGCCCCGGTCGGTGGCGTTCCCGACCTCGCCGGTGAGCGCGGACGCCGTGCTGCTGATGACCGCCCACATCATCCCGGAGTTCTCCGGCGGAGGGCTCGGGCGCATGCTGATCCAGGGAGTGGCGAAGGACCTCACCCGGCGTGGCGTCCGGGCCATCGAGGCGTTCGGCGACCTCAAGTGGGAGCAGCCGGGCTGCGTCCTGCCCGCCGACTATCTGCTCGCGGTCGGTTTCAAGACCGTTCGTCCTCACCCGCGCTTTCCCAGGCTCCGCCTGGAGCTGAAGACGGCGGCCTCGTGGCGTGAGGACGTCGAGGTGGCTCTGGAGCGGCTGCTGGGCTCCATGTCCCCCGAACGGGCGCTTCGCCCCGTCTGAGGCGATCTCAGCCCCTCGGCGGACGGCGGCCGGACCTCACAGAGCCCCCTGCGCCCGTATGCACAGGGGGCTCGGCCGCCCGTAGGAGGCGGAGGTACGGCGCGAGCTCGTACCTCAGGGCGTCTAGATGACGCCGTCGAGCTCGCGGAGCAGCATGGCCTTCGGCTTGGCGCCGATGATCTGCTTCACGACCTCTCCGCCCTTGTAAACGTTCAGCGTCGGAAGCTGGAGCACGCCGTAGTCACGCGGGGTCGCGGGATTCTCGTCGATGTTGATCTTCACGATGGTCAGCTTGTCGGCGTGCTCGGTCGCGATCTCCTGAAGGATCGGCGCGACCTGGCGGCACGGCCCGCACCACTCGGCCCAGAAGTCGACGAGAACGGGCTTGTCGCTATTGAGGACCTCTGCCGCGAAGGTGGCGTCGGTGACTGACTTGATCTCGCCCAAGGTGGTTCTCCCCTTAACTGGTGGCGTGGTCCGAGAGCCAGCGCTCGGCGTCCAGCGACGCCGAGCAGCCGGTGCCCGCGGCGGTGATGGCCTGGCGGTAGGTGTGGTCGACGACGTCGCCGGCCGCGAAGACGCCGTCGATGTTCGTCCTGGTGGTCGGAGTGTCCACCAGGATGTAGCCCTCGTCGTCGAGGTCGAGCTGTCCCTTGAAGAGCTCGCTGCGGGGATCGTGGCCGATCGCGATGAACACGCCGGTCACCGGGAGCTCGGTCTCCTCCCCGGTCTTGAGGTTGCGGATCTTGACGCCGGAGACCTTGGTCTCGCCCAGGACGTCGACGACCTCGCTGTCCCATATGAAACTGATCTTCTCGTTGGCGAAGGCGCGATCCTGCATGATCTTGCTGGCGCGCAGCTCGTCGCGGCGGTGGACCACCGTGACCGACCGGGCGAACCGGCTGAGGAAGGTGGCCTCCTCCATGGCGGTGTCGCCGCCGCCGACGACCACGATGTCCTGGTCGCGGAAGAAGAACCCGTCGCACGTCGCACACCAGGAGACGCCTCGGCCCGAGAGCCGCTTCTCGTTCGGGAGGCCCAGCTCGCGGTATCCCGAGCCGGTGGCGACGACGACCGTCCTCGCCAGGTAGGTCTCCGTGTGGGTCTTGACCACCTTGGGGTTCTGGGTGAGGTCGACCTCGGTGACGTCGTCGGCCAGGAGCTCGGCGCCGAACCGCTCAGCCTGCTTGCGGAAGTTGTCCATCAGCTCGGGGCCGAGGATGCCGTCGGGGAAGCCCGGGAAGTTCTCCACTTCGGTGGTGTTCATGAGCGCGCCACCGGCGGTGACGGAGCCCTCGAACACGAGCGGGCTGAGATCGGCGCGTGCCGCGTAGACCGCGGCCGTATAGCCGGCCGGGCCAGACCCTATGATGATCACATTACGGACGTCGCTCACGCCTCTCGCCTTTCGTGCCCATGGTGGTCGTTCGCTGAGCCGCCTGTGCGCGTCGACACGCCGCTCCGGCTCCTCGTCTCCCTGTTGTTCGATGCAGTGGCGTCAACAGATCCTAGGCGTCCGGGATTCCCTCCACGGCCAAGCGCCTTCCCGGACATGACGAAGTCCCCCGGGATCACCTGCGGGGGACTTCGACGAGATGAATGGAAAGGGCTGTATGCCCAGGTCAGGAGGGCCCTACTGCCAGCGGCCCACGGCAGGCCGCCTCATGTTCTCGCAGTTTCCGTCCACGACGTACACCCAGACGGCGTTGCGGAGACGGTCCTTCCAGAAGGCCATCACCGTGGCCTCGTTGCCCTGGTAGAGGGCCTGGTCGACACCGATCGGCTTGGCGGCGGTCTCTGAGTTGAGCCGCTT
Source organism: Sphaerisporangium sp. NPDC049003 (assembly GCF_043197795.1). Lineage (NCBI taxonomy): Bacteria > Bacillati > Actinomycetota > Actinomycetes > Streptosporangiales > Streptosporangiaceae > Sphaerisporangium > Sphaerisporangium sp. NPDC049003. Next base: position 48,001 of record NZ_JBICTU010000009.1, on the reverse strand, counting down.
CCCGACCCTCTCGGAGATCTTGGTCACGCATCGCGCGACCGCGGGGTCCACGGAGGCGTCGCCTCCCGACCCAGGACCCGTGGCGCCGACGTAGGTCGCCAGAGGGCCGTTGAGCACGTCGCTGGAGTAGTTGAAGCCACTACTGCCGATCACGTAGCGGCGGCTCGCGGTCGTCGGTCCACCATCCGTCGCCCCTGGGCTGGAGGACACGCTTGGCAGGGCCAGGTTTTGACCGGGCCGCACCTCGTCGCCCGAGGCCGAAAGCATGGTCGCCGACACTCCGGCGATCCCGATCACGGCGGCGGCCGCCACGCTCGCCGCCGCGGGCATCGCCCACGAACGGCGCCGCGACGCCTTCCTGCGCCTGGCCGGGACGATCGAGCCGTCGTCGGCCACGACACCCAGCCCCACGATCGCGGGCTCCGGCAGCGATGGCGCTGGTCGTGCCGCCGGCACCACTGGAACGATCGGTGTCGGCGCCGGCCGTGGCGCCGAGGGCGCGGTCTCCCATGGGGAGTCGGCCATGATGCGGTCCCAGTCGGGTGCCTCGTCGAGCCTGAGCCCGCCACCGGCCCGCCTGGTCTCCGCCTCTGCGCCCAGGGCCTTGTCGATGCGGAGCGCGACGCCCATGGGCATCGCGGGAACCGGCATCGCCGCGAGCATCTCGCGTACCGCCGCCAGGTCGGCGAGGCTCTCCCCACAGGGATCGCATACCGCGAGATGCTCGCGGACCCGCACGGCCGTAGCGTCGTCCAGGAGCCCCTCTGCCAGCTCGGCGAGGATCTCCAAGTCGTAGTGCGTATCACCCGTCACGAAGTTCTGCTCCCTTCGCGGATGAGACGCGAGACAGGTCTGATCGGTTCCGCAGATGCGAAAGAATCGGGGCGAGTTTCGCCCGGCCACGCGCGCACCGGCTCTTGATCGTGCCCGTGGGCACCTCAAGCACCTGCGCGGCGTCCTCCACCGAGTAGCCCATCATGTCGACCAGCACCAAGGCTGCTCGCTGGTCGGCGGGAAGGAGCTTGAGCGCGGCCGAGACCTCCATGGAGACGTCTCGCTCACCTGTCTGGTCGGGTATCGGGGTGTCCCGCTCGGCGGCCTCGACGAGCTCGTCGTCGGCTACCGGGCGGATGGACTTGCGGCGCATGCGGTCGAGGCAGGCGTTCACGACGATGCGGTGGAGCCAGGTGGTCACCGCCGCTTCGCCGCGAAAGCTGTCTGCTTTGCGGTAGGCGGAGACGAAGGCGTCCTGAACGGCGTCAGCCGCCTCGTCAGGGTCACCGAGCGTACGCAGCGCCACGGCCCACATGCGATCGCGATGGCGGCGGACGATCTCGCTGAAGGCGTGTGGATCACCGCCGATATGGCTCGTCAGCAGGTCGGCGTCGGACAACGCTGACCGTGCGGCGTGCTGAGCCGCCGGCGGGCTATCGGGAGGAGGGTTCACAACGCGTGTCCTGTTAGGCCGATCCGGGAGAGTGCACGACTACGTCATAGATGGTGCCACGAAACTTCCCCTCAAAGGCCGGAAGGCGCGTAAACCAGATCAAAACGTACTGAGCGCTCGTGGCCTTTTCCGGGGTGAGGGTCACTGTTCCTGAGACATTCTCCTGCTTGGCGGCGGTTTTCAATGAGCTCAGGTCGGGGCTGTCGCCGACCCTGAGCTCGACCGTGGACCCGGGCGTATCACCCAGCGAGACGACCACGTCGGAGATCGTGGTCTGCTTGCCCAGCTCCACAATGAGGCCGACGCCCTTTTTGAGACCGCCGAGTTCGGCGCTCTCGTACTTGTCGGTGTGCCACTCGGTCGAAGGCTTGCCGTCGATGGCCAGGCGGGCGATCTCAGGGTGCTCGGTACGGTCGCTGCCGAGCGGGTCGAAACCGTCGGCCCTCGACGGCTTCACCGTGATGATCTTCGGGGCGGGCGCCTGCGACGCCGAGGAGGACGCCTCGGGCGACGGCGGCCGCTTGCCGAGGCTCTGGCCCAGAGTCCAGGCGCCGATGCCGACCGCGGCGATGACCAGGAGGACCACCACGGTGATCATCGCCCGGTTCGCCATGCCGCCCGAGGGTCGCTGGGCGGCCTGAGACGGAGGGCGATGGGGCACCTGCTGCCGGGGCGGCCTGGTGTGCTCGATGTCCTCGGGCGCCTCGGACCGGAGGCTGAGCGCGGGCGGCATCGCCGACACCGACACCGGAACGGGGGCGGGCCTCGGTACCTCGGCGAGGGCCTCCGCCACGGCGGCGGGGGTCGCGAGCGCGGGCAGCCCGCGCCGGGGCTCCTGCAGCAGGGCCCGGCAGGTGATGGCGTCGAGAAAACCGGGAACACCCGCCGTGACCTGGCGGGGAGTGCAGACCTTGCCGTCGTCGAGCGGGGCCGGCGGGAGGTCGACCTCGCCGTCACCCGGCCAGTGACCGGTCAGCGCGGTGTAGAGCAGGCGGCCGAGGCCCTGGGCGTCCTCACGGGCGGGGTCCTCGCTCTCGATGTCGCAGAGAGAGGCGTCCACGGCCAGGCCGAGAAGCTTGACGGTGCTGCCGGCGGTCCAGATGAGGCGGTCGGGGGTCAGGCAGAGATGGGCCAGCCCAGCCTCGTGAGCGTGGGCGACGGCCTCGGCGGCCTCCGCGACGAGCGCGGCCGCGCGCTCGGGCGCCATCGGCCCCGAGGAGACCATGTCGGTCAGGGTCTCGCCGGTGACCCATTCGCTCACGACGTAGGCCTGCCCGTCCTCCTCGGCGGCGTCGAAGACCTGGGTCAGGCGGGGGTCGGTCAGGCGGCTCGCCCCGCGGGCGGCGGTGACGACCTCGGCCACCCGCTCGAAGTCGGGGGAGAGCGTGAGAACGCAGACGGGCCGCGCGAGCACCTCGTCGATGGCCTTCCACAAGGTGGCGCCACCGGACTCGCTGACGCGGTCTTCCAGGCGGAACCGGTCGGCCAGGCGGCCACCGGGTTCCACGGCCGGGGCGCTCATGTGGCGATCCTCTCCCTGGTCGTGGGCGATGTCCGTGCGAAAACCGCCACGCCCCTCCTGCTCCTTGTCAGCCGGTGGTGCCCGATCTCCACCGTGCACAGGGCACCATGGTAGTCCGGAGCGGGTGCCGCCCGTGTTGCCCTTGGATCACGGGCGAACCGGACTTCCGGGTTACCTATGACTAGCGGCCTACCCGTCCCGCCACAAGTCCAATGATCGAGCTGATTTCGGCGATTCGCAGCCGGTGGGACGCGACCAGGTACATCAGCCCGCCGAGCCCGCCGCCCGCCACCAGCATGATCGTGGAGCTGAGCGGCGACACCCCGGCCAGTTGCTTGGTCGCCCACAGTGCGGCGAGGGCGATGACCGCGGCGGGGATGGCGGCGACGTACATGCGCGACAGGCCGGAGGCGACGACCCTGCCACCGAGCCCGCCGCCCACCTTGCGGCTGGCGAGGGTCCAGGCGACCGCCCCGCCGACCACGTACGCGGCGGTGAAGGCCAGGGCGAGCCCCATGACGATGAGGTGGGGGGGCAGCGTGAGGTACAGGATGAAGCTCAGCAGGGCGTTCACCGCGACGTTGCCCCCCGCGATCAGCGCGGGCGTGCGGGTGTCGCCGAAGCTGTAGAAGACCCGCAGCAGGAGCTGGTAGATCGAGAAGGGGACCAGCGCGAGCCCGAACACCTGGAGCACGTTTCCCATGTTCAGAGCGTCGTCCACCGAGGTGCTGCCGTGGGCGAAGATCAGCACGGTCACCGCAGGGCCCAGCACCATGAGCAGCAGCCCCGACGGCACGATCACCGAGCAGACCAGCCGCACGCCGGAGGCGAACTCCTCACGGATGGCGCCCAGCTCACCCTCGTGTACGTACCGGCTCATCCTCGGGAGCATCGCGGTGATCACCGAGACGGCGATGATGCCGTAGGGGAGCTGGAACAGCTGGAAGGCGTAGCTGTACGACGCGATGCCGGCGACATGGCCGGCCTTCTGCTCGAGCGCCTTGGCGGTGGCACCCGTGGCCAGGTTGGTGGTGACGATGTAGCCGACCTGGTTGAACCCGACGAAGGCGAGCGTCCACACGCCCGCCCTGCCCATCTCGCCGAGCCGCGCGTTGCGCAGGTCGAACCGGGGCACGAACCGGAACCCCACACGGTGTACGGCGACGATGAGGACGATCGACTGGATCACGATGCCGGCCGTGGTGCCGATGCCGAGAAGGGCCAGGTCGGACGATGTGACCGCCTCGATGTCGCCGCCCGCGTGGCTGACGAAGTGGTAGAAGAGGCCGACCGCGATGACCACGAGGTTGTTGAGCACGGGCGCCCACATCGGCGCCGCGAACCGGTCGCGGGTGTTCAAGATGGCGCCGGCGATCGCGCCGATGCCGAAGAACGCGATCTGGGGAAGGATGAAGCGCGCCAGCGTGGTGGCGACCTGGGCGCTGCGGGGATCCAGGTCGGTGGTGAGGAGCGCGATGAGCAGCGGGGCGCACAGCACCCCGAGCACGGCGATGGCCAGCAGCGCCATCGTGGCCACGGTCATCAGCCGCTGCTCGTAGGCCCGGCCGCCGTCGGCGTCGTGCTTCTGCGCCTTGACGATCATCGGGACGATCACACTGCTGAGCACACCTCCGATGAGGAGGTCGAACAGGATGAACGGGATCGTGTAGGCGACGTTGTAGGCGTCGCCCAGGGCCGCGACGCCGATGGCCGACGCGAGCACGGCCGTACGTACGAAGCCGGTCAGGCGGGACACCATGGTGCCCGCGGCCATGACCGCGCTGGCGCGCAACATCCGGCTCATGAAGGCCCCTCTCGATGTTGTGCGGGTTCCGGTACGGCTCGCGGGCCGGTCCGCCCCGGCCTGCGGCCCTTCGCGGAGCGCCGGGCGTGGCGGCGCAGGACGCGCAGCATCACGGCGGCGAGCACCACGGTGAGGGCGGCCCCCACGATCACCAGGACGATCGCGGTGTAACCGGTCATGCGAACGGTCACCTCGACCGGAAGGCCGTAGCGCACGCCGCTCTCGCTGGTGAGCTGCACCTTGACCGTCGTCTGGCCGTCGCCGTTGCCCATCATCGGGATGTCCAGCGACCTGGTCTTGCCCGGGCTGATGGTGACCGGAGACTCGTACGTGCCGATCGTGAGGAGCTTGCGGTTGCCGGACGTGATCTTCACGCCGACCGTGACCTCCTCGTCCTGGAGGTCGTTGCGGATGCTGATCGGGACGATGCCGTTCTTCCCCGCGAGCGTGCGCTGCTCTCCCGTGGAGACGGAGATCGCGTCGGTGCGCTCGCTGACGGCCGAGTCGATCTGCTTGAGCAGCGGGTTCGCGCTGCCCGTGCGGCCACGCCAGGCCGTCGAGGTGAGCCTCAGCAGGGCGGTGTCGAAGACCCTGCGGTGGTCCTTGGTGACGGTGGCGGTGAGCTCCGCGCGGTTGCTGAGCTTCTTGACGTCGCTGATGTAGGACTTGGCGAGCTCGGCCTGCTCGTCCTTGTCGGTGTACACCAGGTCGGTGCGGGGCACGCCGTCCTTCGGCGGCTTGACGGAGCTCAGGGAGACCGGCTTGAGCCACGGCGCGGAGGCCGCAGTCTTCAGCACGGTGGTGACGAAGGCCGGGTCGGGATTCCAGCGGCGGGGCGGCGCGGCGATGACCGAACGCGCCTCCTCCGGCCGTTCGGCGCTGATCATCGCGGTCTCGGCGAGGAACCGCTGGCTGATGAGGGTGGTGGTGCCGGGAGCGGTCGTGCCGGTCGTCGTGAGGAGCTGGCTGAGCACGGGATCGGCGAGCAGCACGTTGACACTGCCCTGGACGGTCGCGAGCGAGGTGGCGGCGTCGGGCGTGTAGGCCGGCGGAGGGCTTGCGGGAAGGGCCGTGGAGGAGAGCAGCACCGTGCGGACGTCGCCTACGGCCAGCACGTCGAGGGCGTCGTGGTCGATCACGCCGCCGACCGGCCAGTTGGTGGCGGTGCCCACCTCCTTGCCGAGCAGGTCGCTCGCGACGGAGGCGCCCTTGTCGATCGCGATGCCCGTGGCGGTGTCGAGCCCCTGGTGGCTCACGGCGGCGACGTCGGGGTCGGCGTACGGGGTGGCGATGACGGGAACCTTGGCGAGCGAGGCGCGCAGCCTCTGCAGCCACTGCGCGACACCCTGGTCGGCGGTCTTCCTCGTCGTGGCCGTGCCCGTCTTGAGGCTGTAGTCCTTGGACATGGCCTGCGCGTCGTCGAGGAGGGCCGGATCGACGAACCAGCTCACGCCCTTGGACGGCGTCTCAGCGATCTTCAGGACCTTGCCCAGGCGCCCGTCGTCGGCGACCGCCTGCCGCAGGCCGTCGTCGACGAAGGTGGCGTCGTCGCCGCGATGCGGCTGGTCGACGATGGGAAGCGCCCAGGCGATCTTGGTGCGGGTGATCGGCTGGTCCTTCGGTGCGTACGGAAGGAACGTGCGCTGGGAGGCCAGCGGCCGGCCCACGCCGTCCACGAGCTCGATCGTCAGGGGGTAGACCCCGAACCGGACCATCCCCAGCGAGGCCGGGGTGACGTTGAACTCCCAGGGGAGCTTGCCCGAGGCGGGGAGCTGGCTCACGTAGACCGTGCTCCGCGAGGAGTCGAGGATCTGGCCGCCGTCGGCGAACGCCTGCATCTCGGTGCGGTTGGCGAACGGCTGTCGCGAGAAGCGCAGCCGGACCGAGACCCCCGCGAAAGCGGTCGCGCCGGTGTTGGTGACCGAACCCGAGATCGAGATGGGTGTGGCCGGCTCGCGGGGCGCCTGCGGTGTTATGGAGTCCACCACTATCTGGGCGTCCTGACGGCTGGAAGCCGGCGCGCTCGTGATCCCCCTCGTCTCCGCGGTACTAGTGGAGGTCGTGCCCACGGGGCCCGTGACGGCCCCCGGGGCGATGGCGGCACTGGCGATGGCCGCCGGGGCGATGAGGAACGCGGCGGTCAGAACGGAGATCAGGGCGGCTCCGCGGGTCACGTGCCGGCCAGGGGTGGAGTTCGGCGCACGCCCAGAATGGTATGGCCTAAAGCAGAGCGGGCGGCGATTCGCAGCGGGGGAGGCCCATCACGGGCCGTACTTCCCGGGAGCCGGGCATCCGCACGGTCCTGTGCCGCGCCGCCTGGAGGTCCACGTACTTCCCCGGGGTGAGTGTGAGCAGGTCAAGGGCCCTCAGCCGCAGGGCCGTACGGCGCTCCCCGGTGGGGGTGTACACCAGGTCGTCGGGGTCATGCGAGTCCGCCAGGCGCTCGTCGATCAGTACGGTGAGTTCATCCGGGAGCAGGAGGGGTGACACCGATGTGGCGGCGTAGTCGGTGGCGGAGTTGACCAGGAAAGCGGGCGCCGGCCGCACCCGCCGCGCGCCGAGCAGCGCGCCGACGGCGCCGGGCCGAGGGGGTGAGGCGACCGTCGTGACCACGGCCACGGGCTCGCGTGAGCTGCGCGTCGTCACCTCGAACACCGTGACCCGGATGCACGAACCAGGCTCGACGCCGAGAATTTCGGGGAGGTCGTCGGCGCACGTCAAGGCGCGCGGAAGCCGTACGATCTCATGGTGGATCTGGTGGGACAGGAGCCGGCGGTGGATCGCGAGGGCGTCTTTCATCTCTCGTGCTCCTTGTCTTGTCCGGGTGCCCCCGACAGATCTGCGACTGACCGTAACCTGGTGATCGCATGGGGCGTGTTCCCGGGCGGGTTACACCAGGGCTAGCGCGGAGATTCTCTTCCGTAACCGAAGGACCTACCCAGCTTGTCCGTCTCAAATCTGAGCGTTAGTCAGCAGAGGGCCGTGATCGACCTATTCCGGCGGATTGCCCCAGTCGCCGATGAGCTCGGCGAGCTGTTCGCCACGCATGGGCACGAGCTCGCCGTCGTCGGCGGGTCGGTCCGCGACGTCTTTCTCGGGCGCATCGGGAACGACCTCGACCTGACCACCGACGCCCGCCCCGAGCGGGTGCTGGAGATGGTCAAGGGATGGGCCGACTCCATCTGGACCATCGGCATCGACTTCGGCACGGTGGGCGTCCGCAAGGGCAGCTGGGTCCTGGAGATCACCACCTACCGCAGCGAGTCGTACGATCCGAAGTCCCGCAAGCCCGAGGTGGTCTACGGCGAGACCCTCGAAGCCGACCTCGAACGACGCGACTTCGCGATCAACGCGATGGCGGTGCGGCTGCCGGGGCACGAGTTCGTCGACCCCTACGGCGGGCTGTCCGACCTCGCCGCGAAGGTCCTGCGCACCCCGGGCACCCCCGAGGCCTCCTTCGACGACGACCCGCTGAGGATGCTGCGGGCGGCGCGCTTCGCCTCCCAGCTCGGCTTCGCCGTCGATCCGCCGGTCGTCGCCGCCATGACCTCGATGGCCGACCGCATCGAGATCGTCTCCGCCGAGCGCATCCGTGACGAGCTCGACAAGCTGATCTGCGGCGAGCACCCGAGGGAAGGCCTGGGCCTGCTGGTGGACACCGGCCTCGCCGCCCATGTGCTGCCCGAACTGCCCAAGCTGCGCCTGGAGATCGACGAGCACCACCGGCACAAGGACGTCTACGAGCACACGCTCATCGTGCTGGAGCAGGCGATCGCGCTGGAGGCGGCCGGCGCCGACCGCGTGCTCCGCTGGGCGGCGCTGCTGCACGACATCGGCAAGCCCAAGACCCGGCGGTTCGAGGAGGCAGGCCGGGTCTCCTTCCACCACCACGAGGTGGTCGGCGCCCAGATGACCAAGAAGCGCCTCGCCGAGCTGCGGTTCCCCAAGGACGTCGTGGCCGACGTCTCGCGCCTGGTCGAGCTGCACCTGCGTTTCCACGGCTACGGCACCGGCGAGTGGACCGACTCGGCCGTGCGCCGCTACGTACGCGACGCCGGGCACCTCGTCGAGCGGCTGCACAAGCTGACCAGGGCCGACTGCACGACCCGCAACAAGCGCAAGGCCCAGGAGCTGTCACGCACCTATGACGACCTGGAGGAGCGCATCGCCCGCCTCGCCGACGAGGAGGAGCTGGCGAAGATGCGGCCCGAGCTCGACGGCAACGAGATCCAGAAGATCCTCGGTGTCGGTCCCGGGCCCGTGGTCGGCAAGGCCTACAAGTTCCTGCTTGAGATGCGCCTCGACGAGGGCGTCGTCGGCAAGGAGGCCGCCACGGCGGCACTGGTGGAGTGGGCGCGCGGCCAGGGCGTCGTCCCCGGCTGAGCCCTTCGCCCGTTCATGGGCCGGCCGGGTCGTCCACAGGTGGACGGCTGTTTCGCGGGGTCGTCCACAGGCCGGGCCGGTCCTCGTGGCGGGGTACGCGGCCGGGGTTAGGGTGACCGAGTGGACGCCCGAACGCTGACCGATCTCGACCGCAGACACCTGTGGCACCCCTATGCCCAGGCCTTTCCCGCCGTCCCCGCACACCCCGTCGTGAGGGCCGAGGGTGTGCGGCTGACCCTCGCGGACGGCCGTGAGCTGGTCGACGGCATGTCGTCCTGGTGGGCGGCGATCCACGGCTACAACCATCCGCGTCTCAATGCCGCCGCCCGCGAGCAGCTCGACGACATGGCCCATGTGATGTTCGGCGGCCTCACCCACGAGCCCGCCGTGCGGCTGGGGCGGCGGCTGGCGGAGATGACGGGCCTTCCGAAGGTGTTCCTCGCCGACTCCGGGTCGGTGGCCGTCGAGGTGGCCATCAAGGCGGCGATCCAGTGCACGGGCAGGAGCCGCCTGCTCACCGTCAGGGGCGGCTACCACGGCGACACGTTCGGCGCCATGTCGGTGTGCGACCCGGTCAACGGCATGCACCACCTGTTCAGCGGCGTCCTTCCCCAGCACGTCTTCGCGGACAGGCCACCGGGCGGCTACGGCCGGCGTCCGGGAGGCTCCGAGGATCATGAGGTCGACGAGGCCTATCTCGGCCATCTGGCGGACCTGGTGGCACAACATGCCGGTGAGCTGGCGGCGATCATCGTGGAGCCCGTGGTGCAGGGAGCGGGCGGCATGCGCTTCTACCACCCGGCCTATCTCCGGAGGCTGCGTGAGCTGGCCGACGAGCACGGCGTCCTGCTCATCGCCGACGAGATCGCGACGGGCTTCGGCCGCACGGGCGAGATGTTCGGCTGTGACCACGCGGGCGTCAGGCCCGACATCATGTGCGTCGGCAAGGCGCTGACCGGCGGCTATCTGACCCTGGCGGCCACGCTCTGCACCCTGGAGGTGGCCGAGCGGGTCGGCGTGCTGATGCACGGGCCGACGTTCATGGGCAATCCCCTGGCGGCGGCCGTCGCCGACGCCTCACTGGCCCTGCTGCATGAGCGCCCCTGGCGAGACGAGGTCAAGCGCATCGAGGCCGGCCTGGTCGAGGGGCTGGCCGGCGCGGCCGGCGCTCCCGGAGTGAGGGATGTCAGAGTGCTCGGGGCGATCGGCGTGATCGAGACGGTGCACCCCGTGGACACCTCGAAGGTCCAGGACATCGTGATGGAGCACGGCGTCTGGCTGCGGCCCTTCGGGCACCTCGTCTACACGATGCCGCCCTACACGATCGATCCCGACGATCTGGCACGCGTCACCACCGCGATGACGGCGGCCGCGGCCACATTGCCGGCCTAAGTGATGCCGCGGGGTCGCGCGGTTACTGGGTGACCCTTTGGGGGGAGAGGGGGGTGGCCTTTCCGGCGATCAGGCGGTAGCCGAGGGCGCTGAGGACGTATCCCACCGAGGCGATCACCAGCACGAGGTAGGACTTGCCGTTGGCCGGGAGGATCAGCGCCACCACGGAGGCCGCCAGCACGAGCATGCCGTTGAAGAGCATGTCGTAGATCGAGAACACCCGGCCCAGATAGGCGTCCTCGACGTCGCGCTGCACGATCGTGTCGGTGCAGATCTTCACGCTCTGCCCGGTGACGCCCAGGACGAAGCCCCCCGCGAGGAACCCCACCTGCTGGAACGGCAGGCAGAGCAGCAACTCAAGCACCCCGCCCGTGGCGAGCATGATCGGGATCCACGTCTCGGGACGGAAGCGCTCGGTGGCCCACGGGGTGATCAGCGCGGCCACGAAGAAGCCGAGGCCCGAGGTGGCGAGCACCCCTGTGATGTGGCTCAGGCCCGCCTCGACGTCCGTGGTGAAGTAGAACCGGTAGAGCATCACGGTCATGACGATGAACATGCCGTACAGGAACCGGTGGGCGCCCATGCTGGCCAGTGCCGCGGCAGGGGCCCTCAGGCGCACGATGTGACGGGCACCGTCGATCATGCCGGTGACCACGTTGCGTACGGCCTCGCGGGCCTGCGGCCGGTTCGGGTCGTACGAGGGCCCGAGCAGGGCCCTCCGCATCGTGGAGGCGATCAGCGAGCTCAGACCGAAGACCACGCCCGAGACGACCAGCAGCATGGCCGTACCGCTGTGCTCGGCGCCGAACAGGAGGCGGAGCAGGAACCCGATCCCGGCCCCGATGAACGTGACGATCGTGCCCGAGGTCGGGGTGACGGCGTTGGCCAGCATCAGGCGCTCGCCCTCGACCACGTGGGGAAGCGCGGCGCTGAGAGCAGAAAGGAAGAAGCGGTTGACCCCGAGCACCGCGAGTGCGGCGCCGTAGAAGCACCAGTCGGGGGCGTTCAGCGCGACCAGCAGGGCGGCCAGGATCAGCAGGACCCCGCGGACCACCGGCGCGATCACCAGGATCTGGCGGCGCGACCAGCGGTCGATGAACACCCCGGCGAACGGGCCGAGGATCGAGTAGGGAAGCAGGAGGACGGCGAACGCGACGGCCGCTTCGGCCGCGCTGGTCTGCTTCTCAGGCATGAAGAAGGCGTAGCCCGCCACGGCGAACTGGAACACGCCGTCGGAGAACTGCGAGACCAGGCGGGTGGCGAACAGACGTCTGAAGTCCCGGCCTCGAAGGACGGCACGAAGGTCGGAGACGTAGGACACGCGGGTCAGCCTACTGGCCCGGTGTCGAAGGCCACATCGGGAACATCCCCGATATGCCCCAAGGGGAGAACGCCCACCGCTTCGGTCGAGCGTGGTGGAAAGCGGCTTTCACCGGGGTCTGGTCGATTACCACGCCGTTGATCCAGTCGCGTCCCATTCCGGTTCGCCCGAGGTAGACGCTTGGTCCACCTGGGAGGACCTTTCCTTATCCGGGGATGACGCTTGTCCAGCGAACGGGCCTGACGGAGGGCCGGGCGCATGACCTGAGCACACATGATCACGTACCCTCGATCGAGTGACCAATGACGAACAGGTCGTGCTCGTGAACGCCGAAGGCGAGGCCATCGGCACCGCTCCCAAGTCCGCTGTGCACGGCGCCGACACGCCCCTGCACTTGGCGTTCTCCTGCTATGTCTTCGACGGCGAGGGAAGGGTCCTTCTGACCCGGCGCGCGTCCCACAAGCGCACCTGGCCGGGGGTGTGGACGAACAGTTGCTGCGGGCACCCTCTGCCGGGTGAGCCTCCCGTGGAGGCGGTCGTCCGCAGGCTCTCCTACGAGCTCGGGCTCGCCGCCGACAGCCTCGAACTGATGCTCCCCACGTTCGCCTACCGCGCGGTGATGCAGGACGGGACGGTGGAGCACGAGATGTGCCCGGTCTACCGGGCCATCGTCTCCAGCGATCCGCGGCCCAATCCGGACGAGGTCGGGGAGACCCGGTGGATGCCCTGGAAGGAGTTCACCAACGACGTCATGAGCGGGCTGCTCGCGATCTCTCCGTGGTGCGGTGAGCAGGTGCCACTGCTCCTCGCTCTCGGCGCCGACCCCGCCGCCTGGGAGGCCGCCGACCCGGCCGACCTGCCCCCAGCGGCCAGAAGCCCTCGATAGGACCTCCCAATACACGAAGAAGCGCCCGGATGATTCCGGACGCTTCCTCATCTCTGTGCCGGCGTCTCTGTGCCGGCGGCGGCCCCGCGCGGGCCACTGTTCGCGTACGGCCGCCGTCGGGCGCTCCCCGGGTGGGTCAGCGCTCGATCTCGCCGCGGATGAACTTCTCGACCCACTCGCGGGCGTCGTCGTCGGAGTACTGCTCCGGCGGTGACTTCATGAAGTAGGACGAAGCCGACAGGATCGGCCCCCCGATGCCGCGGTCCATGGCGATCTTCGCGGCGCGCACCGCGTCGATGATGACGCCGGCGGAGTTGGGGGAGTCCCAGACCTCCAGCTTGTACTCCAGGTTCAGCGGGGTGTCGCCGAAGGACCTGCCCTCAAGGCGGACATAGGCCCACTTACGGTCGTCCAGCCACGGCACGTGGTCCGACGGGCCGATGTGGACGTCGGCCTTGGCCATCTCGTGCGGGATCTGCGACGTGACGGACTGCGTCTTGGAGATCTTCTTCGACTGGAGGCGCTTGCGCTCCAGCATGTTCATGAAGTCCATGTTGCCGCCGAAGTTGAGCTGGTACGTGCGCAGCAGCTCGACGCCGCGGTCCTCGAAGAGCTTGGCCATGACGCGGTGGGTGATGGTCGCGCCGACCTGGGACTTGATGTCGTCGCCGACGATCGGGACGCCGGCGTCGGTGAACTTCTGCGCCCAGACCGGGTCGGAGGCGATGAAGACCGGGAGCGCGTTGACGAAGGCCACGCCCGCGTCGATGGCGCACTGGGCGTAGAAGCGGTCGGCCTCCTCGGACCCCACGGGAAGGTAGGACACCAGGACGTCGACCCTGGCCTCCTTGAGCACCGCCACAACGTCGGCCGGAGACTCGTCGGACTCCTCGATCATCTCGCGGTAGTACTCGCCGAGACCGTCGTAGGTCGGGCCACGCTGCACGGTGACGCCCGTGGGCGGCACGTCGCAGATCTTGATCGTGTTGTTCTCCGAGGCCACGATCGCCTCGGACAGGTCGCGGCCGACCTTCTTGGCGTCGACGTCGAACGCCGCGACGAACTCCACGTCACCGACGTGGTAGTCGCCGAACTGGACGTGCATCAGGCCCGGCACCCGGCTGGCGGGGTCGGCGTCCTTGTAGAACTGCACACCCTGCACCAGCGCCGCGGCACAGTTGCCGACTCCGACGATGGCTACGCGCACGGAACCCATCGCACTCGCTCCTTTACTCATTCGTCTTATCAGGAACGGGCTCGGCGTCCTGCGCCCCCGCCCTGTCCGCTCTTGGCCGGACGGCTTGCGCTCGTTCGGTATCGATCAGCTCGTTCAGCCAGCGCACTTCACGCTCGACTGATTCCAAACCGTGGCGCTGTAATTCCAAGGTGTAACTGTCCAACCGCTCACGCGTGCGGGCGAGAGCCGTGCGAACCCCGTCGAGTCGCTCTTCCAAGCGGCTTCTGCGACCTTCAAGGATGCGCAGCCGTACCTCGGCCTCGGTGTGGCGGAAAAAGGCGAAGTGGACGCCGAAACTCTCGTCTTCCCAGGAGGAGGGCCCCGCCTGGGTGAGCATCTCGTGCAGGCGCTCCTTGCCCTCGGCCGTCAGCTTGTAGACGATCTTCGACCGCCGGCCGGTGAGTGGCAGAGAGGTGTCGCGGGGGGTCTGCGTGGGGGTGCATGGACCGCCCTCGTCCGGCGCCTCCTCCGCGATGAGACCGTCGGCCAGAAGCTGCCGAAGGCACGGATAGAGCGAGCCGTAGGAGAACGCACGAAACATGCCGAGCAGGGCATTGAGCCGTTTCCGCAGCTCATAGCCGTGTAAGGGAGTCTCGTGAAGCGAGCCGAGCACGGCCAGTTCCAGGACTCCGCCCCTGCTGACCGCCACTGGAACCGCCCCCTCTCGCATCGATGTGCTCTGCCGATGTATCGAGTCGATACATCCAGAGGATACGTCGCGTCGGCATAGTGTGCAATCGGCAAAAGCTCAAGCGGTTGGGCGGAATAGTCAAAAAAGTCGTAGTCTGACGCTCATGTGGTCACAGCGAGGGGTCGTGGACTACGGCCTCGCGAAGCGGGCGACCGTACAGTCGCTCCGCTCCGGTCGCGCGGCCAGGAGCGACGTGTGCGATGCGCATCCCTACCTTCTGCGTGCCGCCAGGTATCACGGTGAGCCCACCGAGCGCGTCTGCCCAATATGCGAATGCCGGAACGTGACCCATGTCACATATGTCTATGGCGACCAGCTAGGCCGCGGTGCGGGTCGTGTAAAAGCCACGTCAGACCTTGTTCAGATGGCCCACGAATACGAGGAATTCCGGGTCTACGTTGTTGAGGTCTGCCAAGGTTGTTCATGGAATCACCTGACGGTTTCCTTCGTCCTAGGCAACGGCGGGCCACCGGGCAACTCCGGCAAAGACGGACAGACCGCGGAGACGTAGTCCAGCGAAGTCGAGCTTCACGGCTCAGGAGGCACGCCTCTCCGCCTGACGCTGACAGACGTCGAAGACCCTCCAGATCGCCAGATGACCCAACGAGGACGCGTGAGTTACAGCAGCTATGGCTCCGAGCCGACCGGCCGCCCCGACCCAGTCGAGGGCCCCGGCGGACCAGCTCGCCCCGGGCGGCGCCGTCGCTCTGCCCCAGATGGCGCGCCCGCCGGTGGACCCCCGTCGCAGCGCCCCGCACCCGACCCGGCCTCCGGGCGCCGTGCCGCGCCGCCGCAGGGCGGGGACCCTGGCTGGGGCCCGCCGCAGGGCCGCTCCGGTGACCCGAGGCAGGGCGCGGGCGACCCCCGCTCCCGCCCAGGCTCGCCCGACCCGCGTTCTCGCTCCGGATCCGCGGACCCGCGCTCACGCCCAGGTCCCGCCGACCCCCGCTCGCGTTCCGGCTCCCCGGACCCGCGCTCGCGGCCCGATGCCTTCCCAGGTGGTGGCGATCCGCGTCGTGCTCAAGGTGAGCCCCGGGGCCGGCGCTCCGAGGCGGCCTTCGAGGACACCCAGTCGATAGGGCAGTTGCCTCCGCCCGGCCAGGGCGCGCCACGGCGCGAGGTCTCCGGCTCGGAGACCGTCGTGAGCCGTGACATGGGCGGCAGGCGAAGCCGCAGGTCGCCCGGCGGTCCCGGGCCGGGTGCGCCCGGTGGCAGGGGTCCGGGCGACGGGCCTCCCGGTGAGGGCCCGGGCAGGCGGCGGCAGAGGGACGACGAGCCGCCCGGCCGTACGGGCTGGAGGCGGTTCGTCCCCAACTGGAAGATCGTGATGGTCGGCTTCGCCGTCCTCGCGGCCGGCGTCTTCGGCATGATCGCCGTCGCGTACGCCAACACTCCGCTGCCGAGCGAGAACGACGCCCAGAAGGCCGCCACCGCCCAGGCCAGCACCTTTCTCTATTCGGACGGCTCGACGATGGCCCGCCTGGGCACCGAGCGCAAGGCCGTCAAGCTCGCGGACGTGCCGAAGTACGTGCAGGACGCGGTGGTCGCGGCCGAGAACGACACGTTCTGGACCGACCCCGGCATCTCCCTGTCCGGCATCGCGCGGTCGGCCTGGAGCACCGCGACCGGAACGCAGCTGCAGGGCGCGTCCACGATCACCCAGCAGATGGCGAGGAACTACTTCAACGGCCTCAGCCAGGAGGTGGCGATCAAGAGGAAGGTCAAGGAGATCTTCATCGCGATCAAGCTGGACAAGGACTGGGACAAGGAGAAGGTGCTTGAGTACTACCTGAACACCGTCCCCTTCGGCCGCAACACCTACGGCATCGAGGCCGCCGCCCAGAAGTTCTTCGGTCATGGCGTCAAGAAACTGACAAAGGCCGAGGGCGCCTACCTCGCCGGACGCATCCAGCAGCCGGGCAACTTCGACATCGCCGAGGAGAAGAAGAACTACTCCGGCACCCAGTTCCGCTTCAACTACGTCCTCGGGCAGATGGCGAAGCTCAACCCCAAGGAGTACGGGGCCTTTCCGACGACGCTGAAGTTCCCGACGCCGAAGCCCCGCAGGGATTCCTCGGCGTTCGGCAAGCTGCGCGGCTACATGCTGACCCAGGTGCTCAGCGAGCTTGAGTCCAAGGGGCTGCCGCGGTCCGAGATCGAGACCGGTGGCTACAAGATCTACACGACCTTCGACAAGAACCTCATGCTCGCCGCGAAGAAGGCCGTCGTCCAGACCACCGCGGGGCTCCCGAAGGAGGTCCACACCGGACTCGCCGCCGTCGACCCGCGCAACGGCCGGGTGATCGCCTTCTACGGCGGCAACGACTACCTCGGCAAGCATCCCGACCAGTTCAACGAGGCGTTCCAGGCCCGCAAGCAGGCGGCGTCGGCGTTCAAGCCGTACGTGCTGGCGGCGTGGCTGGAGGCGGGCCACAGCCTGAAGAGCTACGTGAGCGGCAAGCAGCCGCTCAAGCTCGAAGGCACGACGCCGATCTTCAACGGTCACGCGACGCCGGCCTCGATGGACATCGTCTACGCCACGCAGCACTCCATCAACACGGCCTACGGCCAGATGGGCGCCGAGGTCGGGCTGGACGCCGTCAAGCGGATCGCCGAGGACGCGGGCCTGAGCAAGGACAGCCTCGACAAGGACGTCAACGACCACCGGTTCCTGTTCTCCATCGGCAGCGCCGGTGTGACCCCGGTTGAGCAGGCGGGCGGCTACTCGATCTTCGCCAACGCCGGCAAGCACTACCCGACCCACACGGTCATCAAGGTGATCGGTCCCGACAAGATCGAGGTCATCACCGAGGACAAGACGCCGAAGCAGGTCATCTCCGAGGAAGTGGCCGCGGACGCGATCGTCGCCCTGCGGTCCGTGGTGAAGGGCGGCACCGGTACGGCCGCGGCCCTGTCCGACCGTCCGGTCGCGGGCAAGACCGGTACGAACAATGACAACAAGGAAGCGTGGTTCGTCGGCTTCACCCCGCAGCTCTCCTCGGCGGTCGGCATGTACAAGGAAGACCGCAAGACCGGCGCCGAGCTGTCGCTGGGCAACAACTTCGACGGAGGCACCGTCCCCGCGCGCGTGTGGCGGGCCTTCATGGCCGAGGCCATGAAGGGCCAGAAGGCCGAGGAGTTCCCCCCGCCGACGAACATCGGCTCGCCGCTCGACCTCGCGCCCAAGCCGGTTCCGACGCCCACCCCCACACCGACCGACGAGGGGTTCCCGGACGACAACGGCTGGCCGGACGACAACGGCGGCGGGGACAACGGCGGCGGCGACAACGGCGGCGGCTGCCTTCCCTGGGACGACGCCTGCAACAACGGAGGCGGCGACCCGATCAACCAGGGCGACGCCCCGGGCGGCACCTCGACCACGCCGTCACCGCCCGCCCCCTCACCGTCGCCCACAGGCGGGCGCCGGTCGACGCCCGCGCCCACCCGGTGATCGGATAACGCCATGAGCCGATCGACGTACGTCCCCGGTCCCGCCGCCCCCGTGGCCCGTGCCGTGCTGCCCCTGGTTCCCCTCGGGCTGCTCGCGGCCCTCGGGGCCGTGCTCGCGTACGCCTGGAAGGCGCCCTGCCGGTTCGGCGGGGCGTGGAACGACGGCACCCAGCAGTTCCTCAACTTCTGCTACACCGACATCTATCCACTGTGGTGGAACGAGAAGCTCGACCAGGGGCTCGCGCCGTACTTCGGCCACGACGTGGAGTACCCCGTCGGCATCGGCTCCCTGATGTGGGTCATCCAGAAGATCGTGTCCGGGCTGAACGAGCCGGGGGTCTGGTTCTACGACCTCACCGTGCTCGTCATGGCGGCTTCGCTGATCGTGGGCGTCCTGGTCATGGCGTCGCTGGCCGGGATGCAGGGCCGTCCCTGGGACGCCGCCTGGTACGCGCTCGCGCCCGCGCTCATCCTCACGGCGTTCATCAACTGGGACCTGCTGTGCGGAGCCCTCAGCCTCGGGGCCTTCCTCGCGTGGTCGAGGAACAGGCACTTCCTGGCCGGGGTGCTGCTGGGCCTGGCGATCGCCACGAAGTTCTACCCGCTCGTCCTGTTCGGCCCGCTGTTCCTGCTGGCGCTGCGCACCCGCAGGTTCCAGGCCTTCCTCTGGACGCTCGGCGGCACCGTGATCGCGTGGGCGGCCGTGAACCTGCCATTCATGCTTCTCGCGTTCAAGGGCTGGAAGAGGTTCTACGCCTTCAGCAGCGAGCGCGGAGCCGACTGGGGATCGGTCTGGTACTTCTTCCAGACGAAGCAGTGGCCGGTCCTCGGGGATCCGAGCCGCATCGACATGCTCGGCATCGCGTCGTTCGGCGTGTTGTGCCTGGCCATCGCCGTGCTGGCCCTGACCTCGCGCACCCGGCCGAGGCTGATGCAGCTGTGCTTCCTGGTCCTCGCCGCCTTCATGGTGACCAACAAGGTGTGGTCCCCGCAGTACGTGCTGTGGCTGGTGCCGTTCGCGGTGCTGGCGCGGCCGAACTGGAAGCCCCTCCTGCTCTGGCAGGTGGCCGAGTGCTGGTACTTCTTCGCGATCTGGCTCTACCTCGTCGGCATCCAGCCCGGCAACGAGGCTCTCGGGATCAGCGACGGCACGTACTTCACCGGGGTCTGGGGCCGGGTGGCCACGATCGCGATCATGGCGGCGTTCGTGGTCAGGGACATCCTGCGGCCCGAGCACGACGTGATCCGGCGGGGCGGCGTGGACGACCCGATCGGCGGCGTCTTCGACGGGGCCGAGGACCGCTTCGTCCTGCGGGTGGCTCCGCGCGCGGTCGAGGACCGGCCCGCGTGAGCTCGGCCTGAGGTCCTGATCGAAAGTCCAGGATGACCCTCTATTCTCCTTCCTGTGCAGACCTCCCTCCAGGAGACCGTTTCCCGGGTGCCCTCCGGGCGCCGGTCCGACGGCGACGCGCTGGTTCTGTGGCTGGGTTCGCGCCTGGGGATCGTCGTCGCGGCGACGGTGGGAGCGAGCGTGCTGGCGGGGGACAAGCTCCTCACGCCGTTCCTGGACCGCTGGCAGCACTGGGACGCCAAGCTTCTCGTGGACATCGCGAAGTACGGCTATGACGGGAACCCCGCCACCGACCCCGACGCCGGGCTGCCCGCCTTCTTCCCCGGGATGCCCCTCGCCCTGCGCCTGGTCCATGTGATCGTGCCCGACTGGTCGCTCGCCGGCCTGCTCATCTCGTTCGTCGCGGGGCTGGTCGCGATGACGGCGCTGGCGAGGCTCGGCGAGTTAGAGGGCCCCGAGGGCGCCGGCTGGCGGGCCGTACTGGCGCTCCTGCTCTGCCCGACGGCGGTCTTCCTGTTCGCCGGGTACACCGAGTCGCTCTTCCTGGCCTTCGCGGTGCCCGCCTGGCTCTACGCGCGACGCCAGAACTGGATGGCGGCGGGCCTGCTCGCCGCCGGGGCCTCATGTGTGCGTATCACCGGGCTGTTCCTCGCCCTGGCCCTCATCGTGGAGTTCGTCATGCGCCGGGGCCGGGCCGGCAAGGCCGCGTGGCTGCTGGTCCCGTTCCTGCCGCTCGTGCTCTACTCCGCCTACCAGCACGGACGTACGGGCGACTGGCTCGCCTGGCAGCACGCCCAGGAGGCCGGCTGGGGACGGCAGATGGTGTGGCCGTGGCAGTCGTTCTGGACGACCTGGCAGATGGCCGCGGGCGACGGCCAGTTCGTCTGGGCGTTCCGCATGGAGATCGCCGGCGCGCTCGTGGGGTTCGCCGTGGTGATCTGGCTGCTCCTCGCGCGGCGGTGGAGCGAGCTGGTCTACGTCGGCCTCCAGCTCGGCGCGCTCGTCTTCTCCGCGTACTACCTGTCGATCCCGCGTGCCCTGCTGCTGTGGTGGCCGCTGTGGGTCATGCTCGGGCAGGCCTCCGCGCGGCGGCGGCCCGTGCTCATGCTGTACGCGCTGGTCGCGGGGCCGCTCATGGTGCTCAACACCATGACCTTCATCAGCGGGGCATGGGCAGGCTGAGGCGCTGGGCCGCAGCCTGTACCCACTTTCCCGGTGGAGTAATCCGGGGACTTATCCACAGGCTGTGGATCAAAGGTGATCGCGAAGGAAGGCGATGTCGGCCGCCTGGCCTTCGCCCGGGGTCTCCACCACGATCGGAGCCCCGGCCGCGCGGCACACGCTGAGGATCAGCTCGGGGTCGATCTGGCCGCTGCCCAGGTTGGCGTGCCGGTCGGCTCCCGAGTCGAAGGCGTCCCGCGAGTCGTTGCAGTGCACCAGGTCGATGCGGCCGGTGATTGCCTTGACGCGGTCGACCACGTCGGCGAGTTCCTCGCCGCCGGCGTGGGCGTGGCAGGTGTCCAGGCAGAAGCCCACGTCGAAGCCGTCGAGCGCCTCCCACAAGCGGGCCACGCGCTCAAGCTTGCGCGCCATCGCGTTGCCACCGCCCGCGGTGTTCTCGATGAGCACCGGGATGGGGGTGTCGAGCCGCTCGAACACCTTCCGCCAGTTGTCGAAGCCGAGCTGGGGGTCGTCGTCCTTGCCGACGTGGCCGCCGTGCACGATCAGGCCCTTGGCGCCGATGGAGGCCGCGGCCTCCAACTGGCTGGCGAGGAGCTTGCGGCTCGGGATCCGGATGCGGTTGTTCGCGGTCGCGACGTTGATCACGTACGGGGCGTGGACGTAGACGTCGACCTCCGACGCCTTGAGGGCGTCGGCGGCGGCCGGGACGACCGGCCCCTTCCACCCCTGGGGGTCACCGAGGAAGAACTGCACGACCTCGGCCTTTCGCGCCGTGGCGTGGGCCAGTGGGTCGTCTTGGTCGACGTGAGCTCCGATACGCACCATGGGACGAGCGTAGCCGTTTCAAGAACCGGCCCAGGGGCAGGTGGAGCGCCGGGTTGGTACGCCCAGAAACCCGCGTACCGTGAGACATAGGAGACGACTGTGGCCTATCGCCGCCGCGGAATCAGCCTGTTAGGCCTGATCTACATCCTCATCGGCATCTACGTTGCCTGGGTCCACGACTACATCACGCCCAGCCTGCTCAAGAAGGTCGCCCAAGCCCTTCTCGCGGTCTTCCTCTGGTTCCTCATCCTGCTCGGCGTCGATCTTCATATCGGAGGCTGACATAGCTTCCGCCCACCTGCCACGCCGACGGGGGCGCCTCGGGGGGCGCCCCCGTCGTTCGCGTCTCTGGCGAATTGGCCATCGCCCGTTACGTTGTGACCGTCAGGGGATGAACCCGCCGTGGTAGATGCCCGTCGCCACGCCGACGAACGACATGACGATGGCGACGATGTTGACCGAGCGCTCAGCGGTCGTGGCCGAGACGTACTGTGAGTACATCCCGACGACGAACCCCACCAGTCCGGCCCACGACGCGATCATGTGGGCGCTGACGACGAACCCGCTGACGAACGCCACCAGACCGCAGGCGAACGCGACCATGGTCAACATGTTCTCGCGGGTGTGCTTCCTGCCGTCGGTGTTGAGCGTGAGGCGGAAGGGCTCGCTCTCGGTCGGGCCAGGGGCTTGTGGCATGGCGGCCACCTCCTCTCTTCCCTCCGTGACGTTCCCCTTACAGGCGGCGGACAATCGCGGCGGGGCAGTCGGCCGGTCCTGGTAGACTTCTGGGGCCGCGTTTGTTATGCGTGTGTTATCGACCGCGCTTAGTCGCTCCGCCACCGAAGGCGGCACGAGAACGTCGGCGTCCTCCTGTCACGGCATGGTGTCGTGACCGCAAAAGTCCAGAGGAGGTTGGAAGTCCGCATGCGTCGTTACGAACTGATGGTCATCCTTGACCCGTCCCTCGATGAGCGCACGGTGACTCCCTCGCTCGACCAGTTCCTCACGGTCGTCCGCAATGACGGCGGCACCGTGGAGAAGGTCGACGTATGGGGTCGTCGCCGGCTGGCCTACGACATCATCAAGAAGTCCGAGGGCATCTACGCCGTCGTCGACCTCACGGCCGAGCCGGCCACGGTCAAGGAGCTCGACCGGCAGCTCAACCTGAACGAGGGCATCCTGCGTACCAAGGTGCTGCGTCCCGACATGCACTGAGCGGCTTCGGGTCATGCCGAAGCCCGGCTTTTGTCGGGCGGTAGCCGTACTCTGAGGCCCAACAGGCTGCGCAGATTCACGCAGGAAGGCGAAAGCGACCGATGGCAGCAGGCGACACAACGATCACCATCGTCGGCAACCTTGTCGACGACCCGGAGCTGCGTTTCACCCCCTCGGGGCAGGCCGTGGCCCGGTTCCGCATCGCATCCACTCCGCGGTTCATGGACAAACAGACCAACGAGTGGAAGGACGGCGAGAGCCTCTTCCTGACCTGCAACGTGTGGCGCCAGGCGGCCGAGAACGTCGCCGAGAGCCTCCAGCGCGGCATGCGGGTCATCGTTCAGGGGCGGCTGCGCCAGCGGTCGTACGAAACGAAGGAAGGCGAGAAGCGCACCGTTTACGAGGTCGAGGCCGACGAGGTCGGTCCGTCCCTTCGTAACGCCACGTGCAAGGTCAACAAGACCGCCCGTCAGGGCGGTGGCGGTGGCGGGTTCGGCGGCGGAGCCGACGACCCGTGGGCCTCGGCCACTCCGGCACCTCCGGGTGGCGGTGGCTACGGTGGCGGCGGCGGCGGTGGTGGCTACAACCAGGGTGGCGGCTTCGGCGGCTCCCACGGTGGCGGCGACCTCAGCGACGAACCGCCTTTCTGATCAGAAGTTCAATCCCAGTAACCGATCGACCATTCCCGCAACGTGCGGGGCTCTCTTAGGAGGAGCACCACGATGGCGAAGCCGGCACTGCGCAAGCCGAAGAAAAAGGTTTGCCTGTTCTGCCATGACAAGATCTCCTACGTCGACTACAAGGACACGGCGCTGCTTCGGAAGTTCATCTCCGACCGCGGCAAGATCCGTGCCCGCCGGGTGACGGGCAACTGCACCCAGCACCAGCGTGACGTGGCGACCGCGATCAAGAATGCCCGTGAGATGGCCTTGCTGCCGTACACGAGCACCGCGCGCTGACAGGAGGCGGAGACATGAAGCTCATTCTCACCAACGAGGTCTCGGGCCTCGGCGCCCCCGGTGACATCGTCGAGGTCAAGGACGGCTACGGCCGCAACTACCTGATCCCGCGCGGGTTCGCCATGCGCTGGACCCGTGGCGGCGAGAAGCAGATCGAGTCGATCAAGAAGGCGCGCGACGCCCGCGAGATCCGTGACCTCGGCACCGCCAAGGAGGTCGCCGGCAGGCTCGGCTCCCTCCGGGTGACGCTGAAGACCCGGGCGGGCGAGTCCGGCCGCCTGTTCGGCTCGGTGACGACCGGTGACATCGCCGACGCGGTCAAGGCCGCCGGCGGTCCGCTGCTCGACCGTCGCCGCATCGAGATCACGAACGCGATCAAGAGCGTCGGCTCCCACCGCGTCTCGGTCCGGCTGCACCCCGAGGTCGCGGCCAACCTTGACGTCGAGGTCGTCGGCAACTGAGCGACCCGCTCGTGAAGTGAATGGAGGGCCCCTTCCCGATCCGGGGAGGGGCCCTTCGCCGTCGCATGGGAGGGTGGGATTCCACCGGCGATAGGGCTGTATGTGGTAATGCGTCGTACCGGATATCCTGAGCGACGAATTCCCTCGGTTACACCCCCTTCTGGAGGCCTGAATGCTCCGTCCCTCGATGCTGCTGGCGCTCGGCGCCCTCGCGACGGTGGCGGTGGCATGCGCTCCGGCCTCCGACACCTCCTCGCCGTCGGGTACGACCACCGCCGCCCCCTCGGCGTCCGAGTCCTGCGCCAAGGACCAGCTCAAGCTGCTCAAGCCGGGCACCCTGACCGTCGGCACCGACAAGCCCGCCTATGAGCCGTGGTTCAAGGACGACAAGCCGGCGAACGGCCAGGGGTTCGAAAGTGCCGTCGCCTACGCGGTGGCGAGCAAGCTGGGCTTCGCGACCAGTGAGGTGACCTGGTCGGTCGCCCCCTTCAACTCGGCCTTCGCCCCCGGCCAGAAGCAGTTCGACTTCGACGTCAACCAGGTGTCCATCACCCCGGCACGGGCCAAGGCGGTCGACTTCAGCGACGGCTACTACACCGTCAAGCAGGCCGCCGTCACGCTGGACAGCTCGAAGTTCGCCTCGGCCACCTCGCTCGCCGACCTCAAGGACGCCAAGATCGGCGTCCAGGTCGGCACCACGTCCCTTCAGGCCGTGAAGGACGTCATCAAGCCCGGCGCCGAGCCGAACGTCTACAACGAGCAGATCGACGCGGTGACCGCCCTGAAGAACAAGCAGGTGGACGCCCTGGTGGTCGACCTGCCCACCGCGTTCTACGTCACCGCCGCGCAGGTCGACGGCTCGAAGATCGTCGGTCAGTTCGGCAGCGGCTCCGGTACGCCCGAGCAGTTCGGCCTGGTCTTCCAGAAGGGCAGCCCGCTGGTGAGCTGCGTGAACAAGGCGATCGGGGAGCTCACCTCCTCCGGCGAACTGGCGAAGATCGAGTCCCAGTGGCTCGGGTCTGCGGCCGGTGCGCCGGAACTGCGGTGAACGACCCGTCCATCGAACCCGGCGGGACCTCGACAGCCGAAGATCCAGCCGCCTCGACGGCGGGATGGGCCAAGAGCGAACGCCAGCGCGAGCGTGAACGGCTCCGCCGCCGCATGGACCTGCGGTCGAGCTCAGTCGCGACCGTCTCCACGATCGTGTTCTTCGTGCTGGTGATCTGGCTGGTCACCGCCTCCCCGGGCTGGCCCAGGGTCAAGGAGACGTTCTTCGACCTCGGGCAGTTCACCGACGCGTTCCCCGACGTGCTCCGGGGGTTCCTGCTCAACATCAAGATCTTCCTGATCGCTGAGCCGCTGATCCTCATCGTGGGCCTCGTGGTCGCGCTCGTACGCAACCTGCACGCGCCGGTGTTCTTCCCGCTGAGATCCCTCGCGGTGCTGTACACCGACGTGTTCCGCGGGGTGCCGACGATCCTGGTCATCTACCTGGTCGGCTTCGGGCTGCCCGCGCTGCGGTTGCAGGGCATGCCGTCCGACTTCGCCACCTTGGGAGTCATCGCGCTGACGCTTTCGTACGGCGCGTACGTCGCCGAGGTGTTCCGGTCGGGCATCGAATCCGTGCATCCCAGCCAGCGCGCCGCCGCGCGCTCGCTCGGGCTCACCCACGGCCAGACGATGCGGTTCGTGGTCCTGCCCCAGGCCGTACGCCGCGTCGTGCCGCCGCTGCTCAACGACTTCGTGTCGTTGCAGAAGGACACCGCCCTGGTCGCGACGATCGGGCCGCTGGAGGCGCTGCGCCAGGCGCAGATCCACGCGGCCGAGACCTTCAACTACACCCCTTACCTCGCGGCGGCGCTGCTGTTCATCCTGCTGACGATCCCGATGGCCCGTTTCACCGACTACCTGTCGGCCCGTTCCCAAAGGCGGCGAGGCATGTGAGCGGCCTGCTGGAGATCGAGGGCGTCTGGAAGCATTACCACCGGCACAGCGTGCTGCGCGGCATCGACCTGTCGGTGGACTCCCACGAGGTGGTCTGCCTGATCGGCGCCTCGGGGTCGGGCAAGTCGACCCTGCTGCGCTGCGTCAACCTGCTCGAAACAGTGGACGACGGTGCGATCAGGCTCGACGGCACCGAGATCACCGACGTTCGGGCGAACCCGGACGATGTGCGCAAGCGCATCGGCATGGTCTTCCAGTCGTACAACCTGTTCCCCTACATGACCGTGCTGGACAACATCACGCTCGCGCCGAGGAAGGTGCACGGCGTGGGGCGGGCGCAGGCCGAGGAGCAGGCCCGTGAGCTGCTCTCCCGGTTCGGCCTGGACGGCAGGGCCGCGGCCTACCCCGACCGGCTGTCCGGCGGCCAGCAGCAGCGGGTGGCGATCATCAGGGCGCTGGCCACCCGTCCCCGCCTGCTCCTGCTCGACGAGGTGACCTCGGCCCTCGATCCGGCGCTGGTCGCCGAGGTGCTGGAGATCATCCGTGAGCTCAAGGAGTCCGGCATGACGATGATCCTCGCCACCCACGAGATGGGCTTCGCACGCGACATCGCCGACAAGGTGTGCTTCCTTTCCGAAGGGGTCCTGCTGGAGCAGGGCACGGCCGAGCAGATCTTCACCGATCCCCGGGAGCCCCGCACCAGGGAGTTTCTCCGCCGGGTGCTCGGCGCCCGCCGCATATGACCAGACCGGCGGCGTACGGGCGGTGCGCGCCGGGCTCGGCGGGCCGGTCGGCATCGGCCCGTCAGGCCGGTCAGCCGCCGGTGACCAGCCACGCACGGCCGTACGCGCGCAGCCCGAGGGTGACCGCCCGGGCCGCCATCCAGGCGACGAACGCCATCCACAGTGCCACGAGGCCGCCGCCGAGGTGGACCACGCCGAAGGCCGCCGGGAGGTAGACGATCGTCGTGAGGGAGGAGGCCCAGGCGAGGTAGCGCCGGTCGCCCGCTCCGATCAGCACGCCGTCGAGGACGAACACCACCCCGGCCAGGGGCTGGAGCAGCGCGACGATCCACAGGACCGCCACGAGCTCGGCGCTCACGTCGGGGTCCGCGCCGAACAGGTGCGGGATGGCCGGCCGAAGGACGATGATCACGAGCCCGAGGAACACCCCGTACCCGATGCCCCAGGCCACCATGGTCCGCGTGGCGGCACGCGTCTGGCGGACGTCCCCGGCGCCGAGGGCGCGCCCGGTGATCGCCTGACCCGCGATCGCGATGGCGTCGAGGGCGAACGCGAGCAGCGACCAGATCTGCGTCGCGATCGAGTGCGCGGCGAGCTGGGCGATCCCCATGCGCGTGGCGACGGCCGTCGCGAGGATCAGCACCAGGCGCAGGCAGACCGTGCGGATCAGCAGCGCGATCCCCGCCGTGCCCGAGTCCCTGATGCCCGCGAGGTGCGGCTCCAGCGAGACGCGGTGCTCGCGGGCCGCCCTGGCCGCGACGAGCAGGTAGACGACCGCCCCGAGCCCCTGGGCGAGGACGGTGCCCCAGGCGGACCCCGCGATGCCCCAGTGGAGGACGAGCACGAACACTGCGTTCAGCACCGCGTTGAGCGTGAACGAGCCGATGGCGACGGCCAGCGGGGTCACGGTGTCCTGGAGCCCGCGCAGGATGCCCGTACCGGCCAGGACGATGAGCATGGGCGGGGTGCCCAGCAGGCTGATCCGCAGGTAGGTGACCGCCTGGCCGGCCACGCCGGGGGAGGCGCCGAACAGCTCGACGATCCACGGCGCGAGCGGCCAGCACGTCGCGATCAGCGCCAGGCCGATGGCGGTGGCCAGCCAGAGTCCGTCGATGCCCTGCTTGACCGCCCGCGCGAGGTTCCCGGCGCCCACCTGCCTCGCCACCGCCGCGGTGGTGCCGTATGCCAGGAAGACGCAGACGTTCACCAGGGTGGTCAGGGCGGTGCCGGCGATGCCGAGCGCCCCGAGCGAGGTCGTGCCGAGACGGCCGACGATCGCGTAGTCCACGAGGATGAAGAGTGGCTCGGCCACCAGCGCGCCGAAGGCCGGAACGGCGAGCCTGAGGATCTCCCGGCTCCCGACGTGGGGGGTAAGAGTCACTTGTCCATCTTGCCCCTTACGTCGCCGTGCTCGGGACGGGGGCGGGCGACTGTCCACGTGTCGCGCCAAGTTTCTTTTCTCCACAGCTCGTGGATATCGTTTTCCCTGCTCAATAGGGGTTCTGTGGTTATGCACATCGGTTATCCACAGGGTTGTCCCCAGCGCGCCCACACCTCATGACGAGAACTGCACACGTTATCCACAACCTTGTCGACAGGACGCGTTGCCGGTTCCTTCAGAACCGGCGAAACTGTCACCCCGGCTACTTCGGGGGTGGCACGGGAGTTCGAAGGAGGCGGCCAGTTGAGCAGTGAAGTGGTCCCCGCCTTCGACGCCCCGTTCGAGCGCACGCCCCCCAGCAACATCGAGGCCGAGCAGTCGGTGCTCGGCGGCATGCTGCTGTCCAAGGACGCCATCGCCGACGTCGTCGAGGTGCTGCGCTCCGACGACTTCTACCGGCCCGCCCACCAGATCATCTACGACGCCATCCTCGACCTGTACGGGCGCGGCGAACCGGCGGACGCGGTGACGATCTTCGGCGAGCTGTCCAAGCGCGGTGAGATCGCGCGCGTGGGCGGCGGCGCCTATGTCCACACCCTGACCGCCGTCGTGCCCACGGCGGCGAACGCCGGTTACTACGCCAAGATCGTGCGGGAGCAGGCGATCCTGCGGCGGCTCATCGAGGCCGGCACCCGCATCGTCTCCTACGGGTACGGCGGGCAGAACGAAGAGGTCGACGAGCTGGTCGACCGGGCCCAGGCCGAGATCTACGCGGTCACCGAGCGCCGCACCAGCGAGGACTACCGCCCGCTGTCGGAGATCATGCCGGGCGCGCTCGACGAGATCGAGGCCATCGGCAGCCGCAGCGGCCAGATGGTCGGCGTCCCGACCGGTTTCCAGGACCTCGACGCCCTGATGAACGGCCTCCACCCCGGCCAAATGATCGTCGTGGCCGCCCGTCCCGCCATCGGCAAGTCGACCCTGGGGCTCGATTTCGCCAGATCTGCCGCTATCAAGAACCATATGGCGACAGTCGTGTTCTCTCTGGAAATGTCCCGGAACGAGATCACGATGCGCCTGCTGTCGGCCGAGGCGCGGGTGGCTCTGCACACCATGCGCTCCGGCACCATGAACGACGACGACTGGACCCGCCTCGCGCGCCGCATGAGCGAGGTCGCCGAAGCACCCCTCTTCATCGACGACTCGCCCAACATGTCGATGATGGAGATCCGTGCCAAGTGCCGCCGCCTCAAGCAGCGTCACGACCTGCGCTTCGTCATCGTCGACTACCTCCAGCTGATGAGCTCCCCGAAGAAGACCGAGAGCCGCCAGCAGGAGGTCTCCGAGATCTCCCGTGCCCTCAAGCTCCTCGCCAAGGAGCTGGAGGTGCCCGTCATCGCGATCTCCCAGCTCAACCGAGGCCCCGAGCAGCGCACCGACAAGCGCCCCCAGGTGTCCGACCTGCGCGAATCAGGGTCGATTGAGCAGGATGCCGATGTTGTGATCCTCCTCCACAGGGAGGACGCCTACGAGCGCGAGTCGCCGCGCGCCGGCGAGGCCGACCTCATCGTGGCCAAGCACCGTAACGGCCCCACCGCCACGGTCACGGTCGCCTTCCAGGGTCACTACAGCCGCTTCGTCGACATGGCGCCCCACTGAGCCTGCGGTTGTTGGTCAGGGCGAAGGCGCGATCTGTGTCACCGGGTTCAGGGCAGGACCACGCGGGCGTGGGAGGTCAGGCGCCCGTCGCCGGTCAGTACGTGCAGCGCGAAACCGGGAGGCAGGTCGAAGTCGACCGGCGGCCACGCCGTGGACTCCTGCGGGAGCAGCCCCGTCGAGGCCACGCCCGGCGCGACGTACACCGGGAGGCCGGCGAAGGTGGTCGCGGCGGCGCTGTGGACGTGCCCGACCAGGAGGCCAACGACCTGGGGATGCGCGTGGAGCACCGCCTCCAGGCGCTCGGGCTCCTTGAGCCCGATGTCGTCGACGTAGGGGATGCCGACCGGCAATGGCTGGTGGTGCATGCCAACGAGGACCGGCGTGCCGGACGACTCCAGGACCTCGGCGAGCCACCGCAGGGTCTCGTCGTCGAGGTAACCGTCGTCGCGGCCGGGGATGCTGGAGTCGCACAGGGCGATCGTCGCGCCGCCGGCGCGGAGCACCTGGTTGACGGGCGCGCCGGTGTCGCCGGGCTCGCCGAGCAGCACCTTGCGGAACTCCGGCCTGCTGTCGTGGTTACCCGGGCAGATGATCGTCGGGTAGGGGAACCGCAGCAGTTCGCGGGCGATCTCGTACTCCTCGACGGTCCCGTGGTCGGCGATGTCACCGGTCACCAGCACGGCGTCGATCGGCCCGGGAAGGCCGGAAAGGTGACGTACGACCCGCTCCACGCGCTCGGCACTCCGCGGGGAACCGTCGATGTGGACATCGCTGACATGGGCGATCGTGATCATGCCTTCAGGTTCTCACAGGGATGGGAATGATGGCAGGTCCACAACGGCCGCTAATCCGATCGCGAGTGGCTCACCGCTCACCGATGGTCGACCTGAGAATCTCGGCGGTCGTACGGTCGGCGGGGAAGAAGGACTCGATGGCCAGTTCGGCGACCGTGATGTCCAGCGGGGTGCCGAACGTCGCGATCGTGCTGAAGAACGCGAGCTCGCGCCCTTCGTGACGGAAGCGGAGCGGCACCACGATCTCACCGGGGCCGGGAATCTCCACGTCGGGCTCCGGCTGGTCGCAGGGGTACGAGCAGAGCTCCTCGTAGAGCGCCTCCAACTGCGGATCGGCGGTCAGCGCAAGCTGGCGCCGGAGCCGTCCGAGCAGGTGACCCCGCCACTCGCCGAGGTTGACGATGTGCGGCGCCATGCCCTCGGGGTGCAGGCTGGCCCGTAGCACGTTGGCGGGCGCCGCCAGCAGGTCGGGCGACACGGGCCCGGTGAACAGCGAAAGGCTCACGTTGGCGTCGACGAGGTTCCAGCGCCCGTCCACCACGACCGCCGGATAGGGCTCGTGACCGGTGAGGACCTGCCTCAGGGCCGTACGCACGGCCGTCATCCGCGGCGCGTCCAGCGTGGTCTCGGAGTACACGGGGGCGAACCCGGCGGCGAGCAGCAGGTGGTTGCGCTCGCGGAGCGAAAGATCGAGCTCCTCCGACAGGTGGAGGACCATGTCGCGGCTCGGGTTCGACCGTCCGGTCTCCAGGAAGCTCAGGTGGCGGGTCGAGATGTCGGCCTGGATGGCCAGGTCGAGTTGGCTGAGCCTGCGATGCTCACGCCACTGGCGGAGGAGCTCGCCTACGGGTCGCTGGGAGCGCGCCGTGGTCGTCATGCTGTGAGGCTATTCGGTCACCTCACCACCTGCGATTACGTGCCAGGTAACCGGAGGCGTTCGCGAGTCGTCGGCCGTGATGACGTGCCGGGTGACCGGAGGCGTTCGCGGGTCGTCGGCCGTGATGACGTGCGAGGTGACCGGAGCCGTTCAGAGACCGACGTGTCAGGCGGTCGAGCCTCCGTCGACGAGCAGGTCGTTGCCCACCGCGAAGCCCGCCTCGTCCGACGCCAGCCAGAGCACGCTCGCGGTGATCTCATCCAGTGTGCCGACCCGCCCGATCGGGATCTGCAGCTTCATACGGGCGTCGCGGTCGGCCTCGGTCTCACCGGGACGCCTCGACATCGGGGTGTCGTGCGGGCCGGGGCTCACCACGTTGATCCGGATACCCTCGCCGATGTACTCCAGCGCGGCCGTGCGGGTCAGGGCGGCCACCGCCGCCTTGGACGCGGCGTACGCTCCGAGGCCGGGGATCCTCTTGTGGGCGCCGATCTGCGAGGCAACGTTCACGATCACACCGCCGCCGCCCTCGCGCATGGCGGCGATCTCGTGCTTCATCGACAGGAAGACGCCGGTCACGTTGGCGTCGAGCGTGCGCGACCACTTTGTCTTGAAATTTCATGTCTTCTCCTGAAGTCTTATCTTGACCGTTCGTTCCAGATCAAGGGCATACGTCGGGCCGTACAGAAAGGCCGCGGTTCAGTCGAGGACCGAGAGAGCCTGGGCCGCGGCGTCGCGGAGCCGTGCGGCGTCGGGGGACCCCTTGCTCATCAGGCGCAGCCCTTGCAGGAACACCAGCAGGAACCGCGCCAGTGCCCGAGGATTCCTGCCCTCGGGCAGCTCACCCTGGGCGCGGGCCCGCATCAGCGTCGAGGTGAGCGCGGCCTCCAGCCCCGCCCAGTTGGCGTCCAGAACGCGCGCGACCTCACGGTCCCCCGGAAGCATCTCGGCCGCCGCGTTGACCACCATGCAGCCCCGCCGCCGCACGTCCTCGATCGAGTCGGCCGCGTAGAACTCCACCAGCGCCCGTACGGCGGGCAGCGCGGGACCGGGCTGGGAGAGGATCTCGATGGGCGAGGGGCTGCGCGTCTCGATGTAGCGAGCCAGTGCCTTCATGTAGAGGTCGTGCTTGCCGCCGAAGGTCGCGTACAGGCTGGCCCGTCCGACCCCCAGCCGCTCCACGAGATCGGCCACGGAGGTCGCCTCATACCCCCGCTCCCAGAACAGCTCCAGGGCCGCCTGGAGCGCCGCGTCCGGATCGAACTCCTTCGACCTCGCCATGCATGCAACCGTATCAAGAACGATCGGTCAAATAAATACCGGGGTACGGCGCCCCCGCGTGGGCCGTACCCCGGTGGAGGGCGAGGGTCACTCCCAGCGGAACGCCCGCGCCGCGAACAGGCCGGCCCCCAGCATCCAGGCGGCAAGGACGACCAGGTGAAGCACCTGCGGGGACGTGCCGGCCCACGTGTCGCGCAGGGCCTGGCCGAACGCGCCCGTCGGGGTGAAGTCACTGAGCCCGCGCAGGACCTCGGGCATCAGCTCGCGGGGAAGCCACATCCCCGCGAGGAAGAGCAGGGGGAACATCACGATCGCCCCGATCCCGCCGGCGGCGCGGCTGTTCGGCACCACGGCCGCGATGGACAGGCCCAGGGCGAACATGGCGCACACCCCGAGCAGGAAGACCAGGACGAACCACGGGAGCTCGGCGGGCACGTGCGTGCCGAGGACCAGATGCCCGAAGAGGATCATCAAGAAGGTCGCCACGACCGTCGTCAGCAGGTTGAGCAGCAACTGGGCGGCCAGCAGCGAGCCCGGGGAGGCCGGGGTGATGGACAGGCGGCGCAGGACCCCGCGCTCCCGGTACACCGCGAGCACCGTCGGGATCACGCTGAAGGCCGAGGTCACCACCGACAGCAGGATCATCATGGCGGGCAGTTGGGTGTCCACCACCCGCTCGCCGCCGAGCGCGGGATCTGGGTCGCGGAAGCCGGGGATGGCGCTGCCGAGCACGAGCAGGAGCGCGAGGGGAAGCAGGAGCGCGAAGAACGCGGTGAGAGGTTCTCGCAGGTAGAGCTTCGTCTCCGTCAGGGCGAGCTTGCGAAGGCTCGTCCCCCTGCGGGTGGTGCCGGCGCGGATGGCAGTGGTCCGCATGGAGGTCCTCCTAGGACGCGTCGGTGGCCGGGTGGCCGGTGAGGGCGAGGAAGGCGTCGTCCAGCGTGGCGCGTTCCATCTGGAGCCCGGCGGGGACGATCTGGTTGGCCGCGAGGGCCGTGGTCACGGGGAGAAGGAGGTTCTCCGCCCCGGTCACCGTGACGCCCTCGCCGTCCCTGGTGACACCGGTCACTTCGGGGACCGACCTGAGGACGCGTTCGGCTTCGGGCGGGGCACGGAAGCTGATCCGTTGCCCCCCGTCCACCCGCGCGATCAGCCCCGCCGGTGAGTCGATCGCCGCCACGCGGCCCTCGTCGATCACGGCGATCCGGTCGCAGAGCCGCTCGGCCTCCTCCATGAAGTGGGTGACCAGGACGATCGTGACGCCGCGGGACCTGACCAGCTCGATGAGGTCCCAGGTCTCCCGCCGCGCCTGCGGGTCGAGGCCCGTGGTGAGCTCGTCCAGGATCGCCACGCGCGGGGCGCCGACGAGCGCCAGGGCGATCGACAGCCGTTGCCTCTGCCCACCGGAGAGCTTGGCGAACGCCGTGTCCCGCTTCTGGCCGAGGCCGACCTCCTCCATCAGCTCCCGCCAGTCCGCGGGCCGCTCGTAGAAGGAGGCGTAGAGGTCGAGCGCCTCCCACACCCTGAGCTTGTCCGGGAGTGAGCAGTCCTGGAGCTGCACTCCAACCCGTTGCCGCAGCTCGGCGCGGTCGTGGCGGGGATCGAGACCCGTGACGGCGACCGTGCCGCCGTCGGGCGTGCGGAGCCCGGAGACGCACTCGACCGTCGTGGTCTTCCCCGCGCCGTTGCGCCCGACCACGCCGAAGATCTCGCCTTCCTCCACGGCGAACGACACGTCGTCGACCGCGACCTGCTTGCCGTACAGCTTGCGCAGCTTGGTGATCTCGATGATTCCCATGCCGACGACGTTAGGAATCGCGGTGTGCCGGCGGAATGCGCCTGCGGCCCGAACGGGGGTGTACTTAGGTACACCTCAACCGGGTGCCCACGGCCACTTCGAACTACCGGCCCGTTGAAGCAGACTGGGCGCATGGTCCTCAAGACGATGGTCGGTTTCGGTCGCGGCCTGGCGCTCGTCACGCTGGCCGTCACGAACCTCGTCATGCTCGCGGTCTCCGCGGTCGTGCTGGTGCTGTGCTTCGGACTCGGGATGATCTTCCTGTTCCCGGCCACGGTTCGCATGGTCCGCGGACGGGCGCGCCAGGCGCGCCAGATCGCCGGCGCGTGGTCGGGGGTGGAGATCGACGCCCCCTACAGCCCCGCTCCGCCTCCGCCCCAGCCCCAGCGGGACGGCTGGTACCGCGAGGGGCGGCAGCTCTACCGCACGTCCCTGGTCCCGTCCTTCAACAGGACCTGGAACTGGATGACCAAGGACCCCGCCACCTGGCGCGACTTCGCCTGGCTGCTCGCCGAGCCGCCGGTCGGCGGCCTGCTGGCCGCGTCGCCCCTGATCATGGTGGGGTGCGGCGTCGTCCTGGTGCGGGTGTGGCAGCCCGTTGAGGTGCTCGCCGGGGTCGTCCTCGCCATCGCGGGGGTGCTCGTGGCCCCGAGGATCGCCCGCGTCCACGGTCTGTGGACACGGCTGCTGCTGGCCCCCACGAAGAAGGCCCGCCTGGCCAACGAGGTGCGGCACCTCACGCAGGTGCACACCGAGGCGGTCGACTCGCAGGCCGCCGAGCTGCGGCGCATCGAGCGCGACCTGCACGACGGGGCCCAGGCCCGCCTGGTGGCCATCGGCATGACCCTCGGCGCGGCCGAGGAGCTGGTGGACTCCGATCCGACGGCCGCGAAAGCCCTTATCGCCAAGGTCAGGGAGGCCTCGGCCGCCTCGCTGATCGAGCTGCGTCAGCTCGTACGCGGCATCCACCCGCCGGTCCTCGCCGAGCGCGGCCTCGGCGACGCCGTACGGGCGCTCGCCCTCGACAGTCCCCTCAAGGTCACGGTCAGCGTCGAGCTGCCCGTACGTCCCGAGGCGCCCGTCGAGTCGGCCGCGTACTTCGTCATCACCGAGCTGCTCGCGAACGCCAGCAGGCACGGAGACGCCAGGAACGTCGCGGTCGACATCAGCCACCGCCGTTCCGCCCTGCGCGTCACCGTCACCGATGACGGGCACGGCGGAGCCGACCCCTCGCGCGGCAGCGGCCTGCGTGGCATCGAGCGGCGGCTGTCCGCGTTCGACGGCGTCCTCGCCCTGAACAGCCCGCCAGGGGGACCGACCGTGGCCACCGTGGAGCTTCCGCGCGCGTTCCCGGCGGACGCCGTCCGCCGATCGACGCTGCCGGTGTGGAAGCAGAGGCTGCTGGCCGTCTGCTGGGGGCTGTTCTGGCTGCCGCTGTTCCCCCAGGGCCTGGCGGCCATGTTCTCCAAGATCTTCGGGTCGGATGTGCGGAGCTGGTTCCTCGCGCTCTACCTGCCCGAACCGTTCCAGTGGCCGGTCATCCTCGGCATGATCGCTCTGGGTGTGGCCATGGTTTCCTTCGCGGTCATGACCACCAAGCAGATGAAGGAGCGAGAAGGCTCGTGCGTGTAGTCCTGGCCGAGGATCTCTACCTGCTGCGCGACGGCCTGGTCCGTCTCCTCCAGGCGCACGGGTTCGAGATCGTCGCGGCGGTCGAGTCGGGGCCCGAGCTGCTCAGGGCGCTGCTCGACGAGCGTCCCGAGGTGGCGGTGGTCGACGTACGGCTGCCGCCCACCTTCACCGACGAGGGGCTCCAGGCGGCGCTCACGGCTCGCCGGGCGATCCCCGGGCTGCCGGTGCTGGTCCTGTCGCAGCACGTGGAGCAGCTCTACGCCAGGGAGCTGCTCGCCGACGGCACCGGGGGCGTGGGCTACCTGCTCAAGGATCGCGTCTTCAACTCCGGGCAGTTCGTCGACGCGGTGCGCCGGGTGGCGTCCGGGGGCACGGCCATGGATCCCGACGTCATCGCCAAGCTGCTGGCCAGCAACGCCCGCCACGAGCCGCTGGGCAAGCTCACCCCGCGCGAGCGCGAGGTGCTGGAGCTGATGGCAGAGGGCCGCTCGAACGCCGCCATCGCCCAGCGGCTGTACCTGAGCGAGAGCGCCGTGAGCAAGCACACCGCGAACATCTTCGCCAAGCTCGACCTCGCCGTCTCCGACGACGGCAACCGCCGCGTGCTCGCCGTGCTCACGTATCTCAACGGCACCCGAGGCTGACGGATCCTTCGGTCCAGGCTCGCTGGTTCCCGGGCCGCCAAATGTCCGACCCAGGCGCTACCTTTCTGGGAACGAGACGTTTCGAAGGGGATGGATCAGGGTGAAGTTCCAGGTGAACCGCGATGTCCTGGCCGACGCGGTGGCGTGGAGTGCCCGCACGCTGCCGGGCCGCCCCGCCTTGCCGGTGCTGTCCGGCATCCTGCTGGAGGCGCTCGACGACAGTCTCTCGCTCTCGGTCTTCGACTACGACGTGTCCGCCCGCGCCTTGATCGAGGCCGACGTCGCCGAGCCGGGCAAGGTGCTCATCCCGGGGCGGGTGCTCGCCGAGATCACCAAGAGCCTGCCCGCCGAGCCGGTCCAGATCGTCACCTCCGGGTCCGAGGCGGTGCTGACCTGCGGCGGCGCCGAGTTCGGCCTGCTCACCATGCCTGTGGAGGATTTCCCGACCCTTCCGGCCATGCCACCGAAGGCCGGCGCGGTGGGAGGGGGCGTCTTCGCCTCGGCGGTCGGCCAGGTGGCCGTCGCCGCGAGCCGCGACGACACGCTTCCCATGCTCACGGGCATCCGGGTCGACATCGACGGCGTGAACGTCTCCGTGGCGGCCACCGACCGCTACCGCATCGCCGCCCGCGACTTCCTCTGGAACCCCGAGCGCCAGGGGCACACGGCCGCCGTGATGGTCCCCGCGAGGGTGATGGTCGAGGTGGCGCGCTCGCTGCGCGCGGGAGAGGTGTCGATCGGGCTCGGCGACGGCATCGCCGGCTTCGAGTGCGCGGGCCGCGTCACGACGGTGCGCCTGCTGGACGACCAGTTCATCGACTACCGCGCGCGCCTCGTCGACGACTGGTCGATCCGGGCGGGCGTCAAGGTCGTCCCGTTCGTCGAGGCCATCAAGCGCGTGGCGCTGGTCGCCGAGCGCAACACCGCCATCCGGCTGTCGTTCACCCAGGGCCAGGTGCTGGTCCAGGCGGGCGGCGGTGACATCGGCCGGGGGGCCGAGGCGGTCGAGGCCGAGCTCGAAGGCGACGACATCCAGATCGCCTTCCAGCCCCACTATCTGCTCGACGGGCTCTCCGGCGTCGAGAGCGAGAAGGCACGCGTCAACATGGCGTCGCCGACCCGCCCGGTGCTGATCACCGACGACGAGGGCGACCCCACGTTCCGCTACCTGGTGATGTCCCTGCGACTGGCTTGAGGGCCGCCCAGGCCGAGCGTGTCAGTCCAGGAGCGCGGGAGTGTCGGTGAGGGCGATCGCGATGTGCTCCATGCAGGCGTGGCCGGCGCGCTCGGCGGCGGCCGCGTCGCCGGAGGCGATCGCACGGGCGATGGAGTCGTGGGGGATGTGGCCGTTCTCCAGCGGAGCCCCCGCGGCGGCGATGCTCGCGCGCAGCGCGGCCGAGAAGTCCTTGTAAAGCTCGATCAGCACGCGGTTGTGCGTGGCCTCGACGACCGCGATGTGGAAGGCGAGGTCGGCCTCCACGAAGGCGTCGACCTCGGCCTCCACCCAGGCCTGCTCCCGGCGGGCGAGCGCCGCCTCGATGAGCTCGATGTCCCCCTCGGTGCGCCGGACGGCCGCGAGCTTGGCGGCCTCGACCTCCAGCGCCCGCCGCACCTCCAGGATCTCCAGGTGCTCGGCCGTGCGCAGGCGCCTGGCCATGGCTCCGGAGAGCTCGCTGGTGGCACGCACGTACGTGCCGTCGCCCTGGCGGCACTCCAGCAGACCGGCGTGGGTGAGGGCGCGGACCGCCTCGCGCACGGTGTTACGACCGACGCCGAGTTGCTCCGCGAGCACCGTCTCCGTAGGGATCTTGGCATGCAGGTGCCATGATCCGGAGGTGATCTGCTCCTTGAGCTGCTCGATCACCTGGTCGACGAGGGAAGCCCGCTGCGCCGTACGCAGACTCACAGTCTGCCTCCTCCGGGAAACCAATCATCCTACGAGTCAATGATTGGTCGACCTTAATTATTCCGGTGTCTCCGCGCCAAATCCGGAGCTCCGGCGAGGAGGCCTACCGTGCGAAAACCGCGGATGTCACGGCACCGGCGACGGTCGACCTGACACCGACCGCTTCGAGTGCCCTACGATACGCGCCCGTCTGCTGCTCCCGGTTACCGGCCTTGCCCCATAGGTCACCCAGCTCGCGCCAGACGCCCGCGATCTCCCGGTCGCGGACCGTTCCCGCCGCCGGCGCCGCCGACAGAAGGGCTCCGGCACGCTCCAGGTTCGTCTTGACGGAGTCATCGGACCGTGCCAAACCGACTTCGGCCAGCACCAGGTGCGCGGACGCCGCAAGGGTTCCGGGAGCGTCGGAGAGCAGCTCCAGGGCCTTCGAGGCGAGGTCTTCCGCGCGACGGGTGTCGCCCGACCTGAGCTGGACGCGCGCCAGCGCGATCAGGCTCCGCGAGTGCTCCACGGACTCGGCCGGGAGAACGGAGAAGACCTGGGTCGCGCGGGAGACGAGCTCGTCGACCTGCCCGAGGTCGCCACCAGGGCGGGACGCGGAGATCTCGGCCCAGCGCATGGCGATGCGAGCCATCTGGGCGGCGATCCTCGCGGGCCTGCCCGCGGAGAGGGCGTCGTCGGCGAACTGCACCGCGAGCGCCGAATCCTCGCCCTCGGCGGCCGAGACACTGGCCTGCCAGAGCGAGAGGATCTCCGTGGTGCGGTCGGCCGGGACGGGCACGCCGGCGTCGGCGAGCACCTGCTCGACGTACGGCAGCCCGATCTCGGCGTCGGCCAGCGCCGCGGCGAGGTCGACGGCGACCTCCCCATGGAAAAGTGACAGTTGTGTGACCTGGTCCAGCGCCCTGGTACCCAGATCGCGGGCGCGCATCACGTCGCCGGCGCGCTGGTAGCACCGGCACAGTGCCACGGTGAGCGGCACGTCGGCCAGGCGCTCGGGGTGCGCGGCGGCCTCGCGGCGCAGGCGCTCGTACGCCTCCACCGCGCGCCCGATGCGACCCTGAGCCTCCAGGGCACGCGCACGCCCAAGGCGGGCATGCGCGGCGAGGAGCGCGTTGTCCTCACCCGCGGCCTTGACGATGTCACCGAAGCGGTCGGCGGCGATGGCCGCGTCCCCGTGGTAAAGCTCCAGCTCTGCGTGACGCAGCCCGAGCTCGGTGTCGATGCGCTGGCGCGGCTCGATCCCGTGGAGGAGAAACTCGGTGGTGCATCCTAGGCGTTCCGCGAGCAGGCGGGCGACCACCGGCGTCGGCGTTCGCTTGCCGGACTCGATGAGAGAGACATAACTGTCGGAGAGGTCGGGTCCAGCCAGCTGGGCCTGAGACATTCTCCTGCTCAGACGCAGCCCGCGGACGCGGTCACCGATGGTTCCCTGACTCGGCATGTGATCTCTTAGGGCGGGGATATGGTCAATGGTTCCGCCATGATGGCACGAAGCAGCCGAATCGGGTATACCCACGTCAAGAATCCCGAGGGGAAGTCTGTCTCACCCCTCGGGATTCAGGACGAAAGCGGACTAATCATCGTCGTCAGAACTGGGAAAGAGCATCTGGCAGACCTCGAGGTACAGGGTCTCCGGATACGGAATGTAGGGGACGGTCGACAGGGCCTGATCTTGGCCCGCCGACTCCAGGACGAACTCGCCGTACCCCAGCATGCGGCCGAGCAGTGAGCGCTGGAAGCTCATGTCGGTCACCTTGCCGAGCGGCATCATCGCCACCCGGCGGGTGATCAGGCCGGTGGTCAACAGCATGCGTTTGGACGTCACCACGAAGTAGTCGACCGACCACTCCGCCACTTTCCACACGAAGCGGATCAGTAGGAGAAGCCAGGCCCACCAGACGATGACCAACGCCTGTGACCCTTGGTTCGCACCGAGCCACTTGCTCAGCAACCCTGCCAGGACCAAGCCGCCGAAGACCTCGGCGACCGGTCGTAACAGGACGGCCGGGTGGCGTCGCACCATGATGACCTGGTGTTCCTGGGGGAGAAGGTAACGATTGACCGACGACGGAGCAGAGTCCCCGTGGGTCACAAGTCTCATGTCAGCTTCGTGAAGAATAGCGCCAGCGAATCCGCCGCGTTCACCACAGTGTCCATTGCTCCCTTGACCGCGCTTGCCGCGTCAGCCGGTCTGGTGAACAGGTAGAAAGCCAC
This sequence comes from Sphaerisporangium sp. NPDC049003, assembly GCF_043197795.1. Taxonomy (NCBI): domain Bacteria; kingdom Bacillati; phylum Actinomycetota; class Actinomycetes; order Streptosporangiales; family Streptosporangiaceae; genus Sphaerisporangium; species Sphaerisporangium sp. NPDC049003. The sequence goes on along the minus strand of NZ_JBICTU010000009.1, from coordinate 7,005 downwards.
AAACGCGATGGCTGTGTACGTTAGAACCTTCTTGACCTGCACTGCCGCCTCCGTTAACCGCTCACCCACTGCACCCACCGTATACATTACCCAGCCCAATGGCCGGGTAAAGCGCATCCGCACCCCATAGTCTTTAGGGGTCTGGATGTGACCTGCGTCACCCTTGCTCGCCGGCGACCACTGCCAGCACCTGGAGGTGCTTGCGAGCGATTCGCTCGACCAGGCTTGGGTACGCGTAACCAGTGACTTCCATCGCACCGTGGTGAGCCGCTTCGATGCAGCGCGTCACCGTCGCGGCGGGATGAACCCCGGCGAACTCGACCTTAAGCACCGTCTCGACCTGTGTATAGGCGTCAATATCCGGCAGCTGGTCCATAGCTCTCCCAGGTGTGCGTTCGCGGCCTGAGGGACCGGAACACAGTGACATCGTCATCACTCTGTGTACCCACCGAAACACATTATGTAACGAGACGAACGTCAACCTGGGGAAAAGAAGGGAAAGGAATTCAGACGACGCCGTAGAGGCGGTCGCCGGCGTCGCCGAGGCCGGGCACGATGTACCCGTGCTCGTTGAGCCGCTCGTCGAGTGCGGCCGTGACCACGCGCACCGGCCGGCTGAAGTCCGAGAACACCTTCTCCATGAAGGCCAGTCCCTCGGGGGCGGCCAGAAGGCAGATGGCCGTGACGTCCTCGGCGCCGCGCTCGAAAAGCAGCTCGATGGCCGCCGCGAGGGTGCCGCCGGTCGCGAGCATCGGGTCGAGCACGTAGCACTGGCGACCCGAAAGATCTTCCGGGAGCCGGGTCGCGTACGTCTGGGCCTTGAGGGTGCCCTCGTCGCGGATCATACCGAGGAAGCCGACCTCGGCGGTGGGCAGCAGCCGGGTCATGCCGTCGAGCATGCCGAGCCCGGCCCGGAGGATGGGCACGACCAGGGGCGCGGGACGCGCCAGCCGTACCCCGTGAGCGGGGGCGACGGGGGTGTCGACCGTCGCTTCGGTGACCCGCACGTCGCGGGTCGCCTCGTAGGCGAGCAGGGTCACGAGCTCATCCGCGAGCCGGCGGAACGTCGGGGAGTCCGTGCGTACATCCCGCAGCGTGGTCAGCTTGTGGGCGACGAGCGGGTGGTCGACGACGAGGGTCTTCATGGCTGCCAAAGGTATCTCCTGGGAACGGGTAAATGGTACGAGCGGGTCGGTAACGGCCATCACACCCTAAGCTGGCCAGGCACGGCCGTTTTTGATCACAATTTGCCCGAGGGGCGTACGGGGACTGAGTGATTCTGCGAGCATTGCCAACTGTAAGAACCGCGTCGGTGGGGTGAAGATGACAGACGTAGATGCTCTTGACTTCGCCATCGTGGTCTACCGCGAGGACGACCAGTGGGAAGCCGAGATGCTGCCCATAGGTCTCACGGCCGATCTGCACGGGCTGATCCACTCCCTGCGCCAGCAGCCGAGCATGGGCACGACGATTGGCCTGGTCGCCGTGGGGGATGACTTCTTCGTGGCATTACGGGTGTTTGGTGAGCGCGTCGACGTGTTCCTCTCCGACATCACGGCATCGTGGGACTGGCCTCTGGCCCAGCAGGTCCTTGAGCTGCTTGATGTCCCGGTGCCGGAGGAGGAGGAGCTCGACATGGTCCTCCCGGCGGGAGATCTGTCGATCTTCTCCGACCTCGGGCTCGACGAGATGGAGCTCGGCGCCCTCTCCGGTGACCTCGAACTGCTGCCTGATGAGGTGCTTTCCAGCATCGCCGCCCGGCTCGGATTCTCCCAGCCGTTTGAACGTGCCGTCGACTCAGCCCTCGGCTGACCTCGGGAGCCCCGATCATGCCCTCGAGACCAACCCACAGCGCCATGTTCGCCGCGGCCTTCGTCCGCACACCCGACGGGTGGAGCGGCGCGGAGGTCGACCTGACGAGCGCCGAGATCGCCGATGACCTCGGTGACGCGGTGCAAGACGCCCTCGGCCTCCAGGGCGACGAGCTCGCCCTGCTCTGCGTCGAGGTGGAGGACGAGTGGTTCGCCCTTGTCCGCTACGACGGCGACGCCGAGCCCCGGGCTTTCGTCTCCGACGTCCATTCCGCGGCGAGCGACCCCCTCGGAGAGCTCTTCAGCGAGCTCGCCGGGGTGCTCGTGCCCGACAAGGAGGCTGATCTCGGGGTCCGGCCCGCCGGCGACTTCGAGCTGCTGAGCGACCTCGGGGTGAGCGCCGAGGAGCTGCTGGAGCTCAGCATGGAAGAGGGCGTGCTCCCCGCCGACACCCTCTCGGTGATCGCGGAGAAGCTCTCCTTCGCGGACGAGCTCGACCGGCTGCGCTAGCGAGAGATCGCGTACGTGGGCGAGTCCGGTTTCGAGGAACCCATGAGGCTCGCGCTGGCGCAGGCCGTGAGGGCGGGCGAGAGGGGCGAGGTGCCGGTCGGCGCGGTCGTCCTCGGCCCCTCGGGCGAGGTGCTGGCGGCGGCCGGGAACGATCGTGAGGGGAGTGCCGATCCCACGGCCCACGCGGAGATCCTGGCGCTGCGCGAGGCGGCCCGCGTGCGCGGGGAATGGCGCCTGGCCGGCTGCACGCTCGTGGTCACCCTGGAGCCGTGCACGATGTGCGCGGGGGCCGCGGTGCTCGCGCGGGTCGGCAGGGTCGTCTACGGCGCCGCCGACGAGAAGGCGGGCGCGGCCGGTTCGCTCTGGGATGTGGTCCGCGATCGGCGGCTGAACCACCGTCCTGAGGTGATCCTGGGCGTGCTCGCCGGGGAGTGTTCCGCCGTGCTCAGAGACTTCTTCACGGACCGACGACCATGAAAGCCCCCTTTCTTCGCATAACGGACGCTTACGACGCGCGAGCAGGGGCGCGGATCCGGTAGGCTGCTCGGCGGTGGAGTCGCCTAGTGGCCGAGGGCGCACGCCTCGAAAGCGTGTGATGGGGCAACCCATCCGTGGGTTCAAATCCCACCTCCACCGCCACTACGAAGGGCCCCAGCCCGCATCACCGGCTGGGGCCCTTCGCGTGTCTCCGTCTGACGCCGTGTGCGAGGTGGCGCGGGCAGTCCCATGAGGAGATCGCCCCTGCCGACAAAAGGCTTCAAATGGGGCAATTAGCCCCGGGCTCGGGCCGGCTATCCGGTGCCGGTCGTGGGGACCCTCATACCGGGGCATTGGCCTACATAAGGCGATAAGCCGGGTATGCACCTGGGCGTGAGTCGTGCTTGTCATCCGGAATTTATGGTTATACATCGTCAAAAGGTGGGGCATACGCGAAATCACCGCGTATGGCGGGTGTATAGGTGCTCAGTGTGCGGGCCTGGAAGTGCGGGGCCCACCCTGGCACCGGCGGCGTGATTCCGTACTCCTCGGCCGGGCGGAAACCGAACAGCGGGTAGTAGTCGCTGTGACCGAGCAGCACGACAACGGATTCGCCGAGCGCGTCCGCCGCCCCGAGAACGGCGTGCATGAGCGCGTGCCCGACTCCTTGCCGCTGGAATGCGGGGAGCACTCCGAGCGGGCCGAGCCCGAGCACGGATACGGCGCCGACCGAGGCCCGGCTGCAGACCACATGCCCGACGACGGATCCATCGCCCGAGGTGGCCACCAGGGAGAGCTCGGGGATCCAGGCGTCGCAGGCCCGCAGCGCGTCGACCAGGCGGGCCTCCGCGGTATGCCGGCCGTCCCCGGCGGAAGGCGGGCCGGTCTCCACGGGGGCCTGGCCGGGTGCGGGCGGCTTGGCGAAGGCGGCGGTGTGCACCTCGCGGATGGCTGGGATATCTGCTGGGAGTTCACGTCGTATCAACACTTGTTCAGGCTTTCGGCCCCCAGACGAGCCGTCAACCGAATAAACCCACCAATCGGCGCCTCGCGGCCGGGCCGTACGGACAAGGGGGCGATGGTCCCGCGTGCCGCACCGATTTCCCTGAGGGACCGGTGAATCGGGAGCTTCCCACCCGCCGGATCGGGTCCGTGAAAGCGGCGAATGCGATTCAGGGATGCGCCGAATGTCCGAAACCAAGCCTTTGCCTCTTACGGGATGCTCGCTGGATTTCGTCCGGTTAAGGTGAGATATGTAGTTTCTCGCGACGTTTGGGATATCCCGAGGAAACCAATACGAAGCTCCGCGCGCCCGGGTGTCGCCCGGGCCTCAGACCACCTCTATTAACGGAAGTGATCTCCTATGCTCAGGAAAGCTCTCGCCACCGGATTCCTTGTGGCCTCCGTCCTCGTCATCCCGGGGACGGCGGCGGTGAGCTCCGCCGGCGCGTCCACCGTGGCCGGCGCCTCTGTGGCCTCTCCGACGACGGACCACGCCTCCTGCAAGGGCAAGAGGTGCGCCACCAGACAGGGCCACCACAAGAAGAAGCGCGTCACCCACCACAAGAAGCACAGCGGCAAGCACAAGAAGCACGCCGGTGCCCCGCACAAGAAGGCGCACGCCGCGAGCCGCCACCACAACAAGGCGCACAGGATGTCGCACATCGTCAAGCACTAGAAACGGCCCCGCTCCCGGCCAGTTCTCCGTCGCCCCGCGAGGACCTCCTCACGGGGCGACCACCGCGGGCGCAGGACCTCATCAGGGGTCGAGCGTGCTCCCCTCGACGTTCTCCGTGCGGCCGTAGAGCACCTGCTCGTTGATCTCAAGGTTGTTGATCAGTCGCAGGGCGGCCGTGATGGCCGTGCCGACCAGGTCGCCGTCCACCTCGCCGTACTCGATCTGGAGGATCGTGTCCGCGGCCCGGTCGTCGTCGGCCACGCGCTGGGGATCGTGCCAGGCGCCCTCGGCGCCGGTCTCCGTGGCGGCGCGCATGATGGATCCGACGGCATGCGCCTTGGCCTTCGGGATCGTGAGGGTCAGCAGCTCGCGCTCCACGCGATCGAGCCTCACGTCGTCATCGGCGCCCCCGAACAGCAGCGCGTACAGGAGATCCTTGGCCTCGCACAGCAGCGCCTCCGCGCTGGGCGCGCGGTGCTCGGGCGAGATGAGCGGGCCGCCCTTGTGCGGTGGATCGAGCAGGTGGCCCTCTCCCTCCAGGACCTCGCGGGTCAGAGCCCGGTAGTGTTCGATGTATCCCGGCAGGGACGTGTGGTCGAGGGCGAGCCGGCGGATGCGGGCGGCCCTGGCGACCCGCTCGGCCTCCTCCTGCTGACGCGCCTGGCCGTTCACCGCCTGTACGGGCTGACGCGCGGCCCGCGCCTGGTCGTTTCCCGCGTCGTCGTCCTCGTCGCCCGTGATCACCTGGTCGGCGCCGCTCTCCCAGACCGGATGGGCGTACACGCCGTCCTCCGCCGAGGGGCCCCGCGGCACCTGCCTCGGGATGGAGTAGGTCATCTCATCCGCTCGTAGGACCAACGCCATCAACTGCTCGACCAGCCAGTCCGTGGGCTGCTCGTGGAGACGTACGCGCAGGCGTTCGCGCAGCTCTCCGGCGAGCTCTTCACGGACCTGCGCCACGAGGTGCGTGACATCTCGCATTGGGTCACCGTCCGACGTTGCGTTCCAGCGGCCTGAGCCGTGTCGCCCCTGCGACTGTCGCAGCTTAGGAACCCGCAGGCCGGAGGATGGCCGGTAAGGGAACTGTTTTACCTAGGACGCCGGCGGCTGACGGACGGTATGCGGATCATTCGGGTGAGGCGCCCGTGGGAGCGTCCACATCGAGCACTCGCGCGTGGAGCACCGAGCGCTGGTGGAGCGCCGCGCGCAGCGCCCGGTGAAGACCGTCCTCAAGATAGAACTCGCCACGCCACTGCACGACATGAGGGAAAAGATCGCCATAGAACGTCGAGTCCTTGGCGAGCAGGGAATGCAGGTCGAGCACCGCCTTCGTGGTGATCAATGAGTCGAGCCTGACCTGCCGGGGCGGTATCCGCGCCCATTCACGATGCGACAGGCCATGCTCTGGGTAAGGGCGGTTGTCACCGACTGACTTGAAGATCACCTATTCAGTTTAAGAGAGTTTTCGACCTTTGCCTGCTTCAGTGGCTCGGTGGTGAGGTGCCGAGTGGCTCAGACGCTGCCCGAGAAGGTGTCGCACTGCCCAGGGTCACCGGACTTGTAGCCGGTGCTGAACCACTTCATCCGCTGCTGCGACGTCCCATGGGTGAAACCTTCCGGGTTGACGCGGCCCTGTGCCTTCTGCTGGATCCGGTCGTCTCCGACGGCGGCCGCGGCGTCGAGCGCTTCCTTGATGTCGGTGTCGGTGAAGGGCTTCTCGTAGAAGCCGGTGTCCACGGCGTTCTTGGCCCAGACCCCCGCGTAGCAGTCCGCCTGAAGCTCCAGCCGCACCGAGCCGCTCTCGGCGCCCTGGCTGTTCCCGCCGACCTTGTCCATGGTCCCCAGGAGGTCCTGCACGTGGTGCCCGTACTCGTGGGCGATCACGTACGCCTGGGCGAACGGGCCGCCCTTCGCGCCGAACTTGCTCTGCAGCTCGTCGAAGAAGGTCAGGTCCAGGTAGACGAGCTTGTCGCTCGGGCAGTAGAACGGCCCGACCTCCGAGGTCGCCTGGCCACACCCGGTGTTCACCGCCTGGGAGAACAGCACGGTCTTCGCCTGCGTGTACTGGCCGTTGCCCGCCTTGTCGAAGGCGTCCCGCCAATAGGCCTGAATGCTGTTGACGACACCCACGACGCGGCAGTTCTCCGACTTGTCGGCGTCGGAGCCCTTCTTGCATTCCTGGGAGGTGTCGGAGGTCGGCTGGACACCCGTCGTGTCACCCCCGCCGGTGATGTCACCGGGGTTGATTCCAAAGATCAGTGCGGCGATAAGAGCGATGATGCCCGCCGCGCCTCCGCCGATGGCCAGACCGCCACCGCGAAACCCGCCACCGCCACCACGGTTCTCGACCTGCGAGGAATCAAGGTCGACATCGTCACGGAAATCCATTGGCCCGTTTTCCCTTTTCTTAGGTTTTCAGGGTCATATATGACCCCGCTAGGAGCTGTTTGGAGTTCGGATCATGTGGTTGAGGTGAGGAGCTTCAGCCACATGATCGAGCCTCGGAGGTGGAGTCCGGCCTCGTAGCTT